>JAPSFT010000015.1 GCA_035063765.1 Deltaproteobacteria bacterium | reverse complement strand
CCCCCCGCGGGGTTCTCGCCTTTCCCCCCGGGTCTGTCCCCGGGCTACTCGACCGTCCAGGTATCCCCGGAATGGAGCAGGGCGCGCAGGTCGCCGGGGCCGCGTTGCTGGCGGGCGGTGGCGACCTGCTCCTCGAGCAGGCGGTCGTAGCTCGGGCGCTCGACGGCGCGCAGGACCCCGGTCGGGGTCGGGAAGTCGGGCGGCGTGAGGCTCGCGAGCGAGAAGGCGTAGGCCGGGCGCTCGACGCGCTCGTCGTGGACGGTCACGCCGGCCGCGACCGGGTCGGCGTCGTCGGCGAGCTCGACGACGTGCGGCACGCCGTGCTCGATGCGGATCCCGCGCCGGCGGCCCTTCGCGCCGAAGACCAGGGGCTTGCCGTGCTCGAGCGGGAGCCCCGCGTCCGCGCGCGTGCGCCGGTCCTCGAGCGCCTGCCACTCGCCGTCGTTGAAGACGGGGCAGTTCTGGAGGATCTCGATGAAGGCCGTGCCGCGGTGCGCGTAGGCCCGCCGCAGCACCTCCTGGAGCCCCACGGCGTCCACGTCGATGACGCGGGCGACGAAGGTGGCGCCGGCGCCGAGCGCGAAGCCGATCGGGTCCACCGGGTGGTCGATCACGCCCATCGGGATCGACTTGTTCTTCATCCCGAGCCGCGAGGTCGGCGAGAACTGGCCCTTGGTGAGGCCGTAGATCCGGTTGTTGAAGAGCATGATCTGGAGGTCCACGTTGCGCCGGATCGCGTGCAGGAGGTGGTTGCCGCCGATCGAGAGCCCGTCGCCGTCCCCCGTCACCACCCACACCGACAGCTCCGGCCGCGCCAGCTTGATCCCGGTGGCGAAGGCCGGCGCACGGCCGTGGATCGTGTGGAAGCCGTAGGTGTTCATGTAGTAGGGGAAGCGGCTCGAGCAGCCGATCCCGGACACGAAGACGAAGTTCTCGCGCGGGATCCCGAACTCGGGGAGCACGCGCTGGATGTTCGCGAGCACCGAGTAGTCCCCGCAGCCGGGACACCAGCGCACCTCCTGGTCCGACTCGAAGTCCTTGCGGGTGAGGGCGGCGGGCGCCCCGGCGACCGGCTCGGCCACGGCGATCAGGCCTCCAGCGCGCGGTCGATGGCCGCGCGCAGCTCCGACACGTGGAAGGGCTGCCCCTGCACCTTCGAGTAGCTCTGCGCCGGTACGAGGTAGCGGTCGCGCAGGATCCGTACGAGCTGGCCCGCGTTGAGCTCCGGCACGAGCACGCGCTCGAAGCGCGCCAGCACGGCGCCGAGATCGCGCGGCAGGGGGTTGAGCTGCCGCAGGTGCAGGTGCGCGACCTCGCGGCCCGCGGCGCGCGCCTCGTCGACCGCGGTCGCGATCGCGCCGTGGGTCCCGCCCCAGCCCACCACCAGGAGCCGGCCCGAGCCGGCGCCGCGGGGCTCGAGCGGCGGGAACTCGGCCGCGATCCGCTCGACCTTCTCGTGGCGCAGGTCCGTCATGCGCTGGTGGTTGGCGGGCAGGTACGAGACGTTGCCGCTCACGTCCTGCTTCTCGATCCCGCCGATCCGGTGCTCGAGGCCCGGCGTGCCGGGGATCGCCCAGGGACGCGCGAGCGTGTCGGGAACGCGCCGGTAGGGGGAGAAGTCTTCGCGCTCGCTGTGGTACACGACCGGCGTGCGCGGCAGGGTCTCGAGCGCCGGGATCTTCCACGGCTCGGCGCTGTTGGCGAGGTATCCGTCCGACAGCACCACCACCGGCGTCATGTACTTCACCGCGATCCGGAACGCCTCGATCATCACCGAGAAGCACTCGCCGGGCGTCGCCGGGGCCAGCACCGGCACGGGGCTGTCGGAGCTGCGCCCGTGGATCGTCATCAGCAGGTCGGCCTGCTCGGTCTTGGTCGGCATGCCGGTCGAGGGCCCGGCGCGCTGCACGTCGACGGCGACGATCGGCAGCTCCGTCATCACCGCGAGGTTCAGCGCCTCCTGCTTCAGGAGGAACCCCGGGCCGCTCGTCACGGTGAGCGCGAGCTGGCCCGCGAAGGCGGCGCCGATCGCCGCGGCGGCGGCCGCGATCTCGTCCTCGGCCTGGAAGGTCCGGATCCCGAAGTGCCGGTGCTTGGCGAGCTCGTGCAGCACGTCCGAGGCCGGCGTGATCGGGTAGGCGCCGACGAAGAGCGGCCGCTCCATCTGGACGCTCGCCGCCACCGCCCCCCAAGCCAGCGCGGTGTTGCCGGTGATGTTGCGGTAGAGGCCCGGCTCGATCTTGGCGGGTGGGACCTCGAACGACACCGGGAACAGCTCGCTGGTCTCCCCGAAGTGGATGCCCGCCATCAGCACCCGCCGGTTGGCCTCGGCGATCTCGCCGCTGAAGCGGCTCGCGATCCAGCGCAGGGTGGACTCCAGGGGCCGGCCGTAGAGCCAGTACATGAGGCCCAGCGCGAAGAAGTTCTTCGAGCGTGCGCCCTCGCGCTGGGAGAGGTTCAGGTCGGCGAGCGCCTCGAAGGTGAGCCGGGTCAGCGGGATCTCGACCAGGCGGAAGCGCTCGCGCGCGTCGGGAAGGGGGTCGTCCTGGTAGCCGGCGCGCTCCAGGCTCTTGTCGCTGAAGGCGTCGGAGTTGATGATCACCATCCCGCCCGGCCGCACGTCGCCGAGGTTCGCCTTGAGGGCGGCCGGGTTCATCGCGACCAGCACGTCGGGCTGGTCGGCCGGGGTGCGCACGTCGGTCGAGGAGAAGTGGATCTGGAAGCCGGAGACGCCTGCCAGGGTTCCTGCTGGCGCGCGGATCTCTGCTGGGAAGTCGGGCAGGGTCGAGAGGTCGTTGCCCGCGAGCGCGGTGGACTCGGTGAACTTCGTGCCCGTGAGCTGCATGCCGTCGCCCGAGTCGCCGGCGAAACGGATCGCCACGCGGTCGATGCGCTGGTGCGGCTTCGGGGCCCGGGCGGCCGGCGGGGCCTGGGCGGTAGGCAAGAGCGGAATCCTCCAGGGCGCAGCCAGTGTATCGACCGCGGGAGGTAGCGAAAGGGCCCCGCCGTCCCCCGGGCGGATTCCGGGCCCCGCTGAATCCCGCCGTCCGGCGCGAGCTTCGCGCGCCGCTTGCGCCCTGGCGAGCCTCAAGCGCCGCTTCCCGCGCGCCGATAGGCCCGGCATGTTCAGCCCGCGCAAACGCCCGCTCCTGCTGGTCGCCGACCGGCTCCTGGCGCTGCGCCTGTCGCTGAACACGCCGGTCGTGGCGACCCCGGACCTGCCGGCCGGGCCCGCCCGCGGCGCCATCGCGGTCCACAGCGAGGCGGGGCGCACCTGCTTCACGGTCGCGGTGCGCTCGCTGCGCAACGGCGCGTCCGTGCTCTACGAGCTCGAGGGCGAGGACCTCGCGGGCGCCAGCGGGATCGCGGTCGCCCTCGACGCGGCGCTCTCGTTCGGCGAGAGCATGGGCTTCCTCTTCGACGACGAGCTCGTGACCGCCCGCAGCGAGGCCGTGCTCCGGGACGCTCTCGCGCGCCTGCGCGAGATCGTCGCGCCGCCGGAGCCGGACGTCGGCGAGACGACGCCCGCGCTCGAGCTCGCGTCGTCCGAGGAGATCCTGCTCGAGGAGGCGCTCGAGCAGGAGCCGTCCGTCGCTCCCGCCGCACCGAGGGTCAAGGCGGGGCGGCGCGCGAAGAGCCGCGAGCCGGTGCGGCCCGCTCCGCAGCGGGAGCCGGACCCGATCGCCGCCCCGGCGCCGCCGGTCGCGTCGCCGCCGATCCCGGCCGTGCCCGCCGCACCCCCTGTGGCCTTCGAGGCCTCGCGACTCACGAAGTTCCGCTACCTCGCCGCGTCCGGCGAGGAGCCGCCCGAGAAGACGGCTCCGCCCGCCGCCCGCCCGCCGGCGCGGGCCGAGCGCGACGGAGCGCCCCAGGCGGGCCAGAGCGCCCGCTCGACGACGGGTGGCGCGATGCTCGGCCGGGTCAAGCCCGTCCGGCTGCGTGCGCCCGACGCGCCTTCGCCCGTGCCGGCGCTGCTCCGGCTCCTGGCCGGCTTCTGACCCCAGCCTCGCGAGGGAGACCCGACGATGTCCACCCGAACCCCGACGCTTCGCCTGCTCGCGGCCGGCGTCCTCAGCGCGGCGCTCGGCGCCGGCTCGCTCGGCTGCGCCAGCTCGCAGGCCGCGACCTCGGCCTCGCGCGGCGCACGCCCGGGTTCCGAGCGCGCGAGCGAGTCGGCGGCCCCGGGACCCACCGACGCCCAGCGCCGGGCCCGGGTGCACTACGAGCTCGCGATCGACCGCATGCGCTCGGACCGCAATCCCGAGGCGATCGGCGAGCTGCTCCAGGCGGTCCGCCTCGATCCCGCGGACGCCAACATCCGGCTCGCACTCGCCGAGGCCTACCGGCGCAGCGGGCGGGTGGTCGAGACGGAGCAGCACCTGCAGGCAGCGCTCTCCATCGACCCGGCCTTCCAGGCCGCACACCTGAACCTCTCGGGCCTCTACATCCAGCTCGAGCGCTACGAGGACGCGATCGTCCACGCGCAGCACCTGGTGGACGACCCGACCTTTCCGAGCCCCTGGCAGGCGCTCACGAACCTCGGCTGGGCGGAGTACAAGCTCGGCCGGCTCGACGCGGCTGCCCAGCACCTGCGCCTCGCCATCGACTACCGTGACAGCTACTGGCCCGCGCGGCTGAACCTCGGCATCCTGGCAGCCGACCGCGGCGATCGCGACCAGGCCGTCGAGCACTTCGAACGCGTGCTCACGGAGGAGCCGGGCGTGATGGCCGAGGCCGAGGCGCGCTACCGGCTCGCCGAGCTGTACGTGTCGATGGGCGACAAGCGCCGCGCCATTGCGCAGCTCAACAAGGCGAGCGACCTGCGCCCGAGCGGACCGTGGAGCAAGCGAAGCGCGGAGTACCTGCAGACCCTGCAGTGACCGGCCGGCACGCCGGCGCCGACCGGAGCGGCGCCGGCGCGGTCGGCGCCGAGCGGATCGGGGCGTACCTGGCCCGCCAGCGCGAGCTGAGGGGCCTCTCGCCCGAAGAGCTCGCCGGCCAGATGCGGATCCCGCTGCGCTCGCTCCAGCGCCTCGAGGCCGGCGCCTTCGACCACGACCCGGACGGCTTCGCGCGCGGCTTCGTGCGCACGGTGGCGACGGCGCTCGGGCTGCCGCCCGACGAGACGATCGCGCGCATGCTGCCCGAGGCGGCCGGTCCCGACGACGCCGCCGCGGCCGGCGCGCTCACCCGGCTCGCGCGCGCGGTGGGCCTCGCCGTCGCGCTCGGCGCGCTCGGCGCGTCGAGCTGGATGTGGCTCACGAGCGGCCCGAGCCGGACCCTGGCCCCGACCTTCCGGGCGCGCGAGGACGGCCTCGTCGTCCGCCGTGACGCGGTCCGCGCGCTGGCCGAGGAGCAGGGCCTCCTCGGCGGCAGCACCGGCGCCGACGCGGGCACCCTTGCGCCGCTCCCGCCCGCGCCCGCCGCGGGCGTCCCCGCCCCCGGTGCCGAGGCGGCCGCCGGGGCGGCTCCGGGCGCCGTGCCCGGCTCCTGAGTGGCGCGGCTCGACACCGAGGCCCTGGTGCTGCGGGTCGTCGACTTCGGCGAGTCCGACCGCATCGCGCACCTGCTGACGCCCGGGACCTCGCGCCTCACGGTGATCGCGAAGGGCGCCCGGCGCAGCCGCCGGCGCTTCCCGGGTGTCCTCGACCTGCTCTGTCACGTCGCGGTGCAGGTCGAGCGGCGCCGGCCGCAGGGGATGGCGCGCCTCGAGCAGGCACGGCTCCTCGACCCCGGCGCCGCGCTGCGCGCCGATCCGGCGCGCTTCGCGCTCGCCTGCTACGTCGCCGAGCTGGTCGATCGGCTCGCGCCCGAGGGCGCCGGCGGGGCCGAGGCGCGTCATCTCTTCGAGGCGGCGCTCGGGGCCCTGCAAGCGATCGCCGCCGGCCGCCCCGACGCGCGGCTGCGCGTGCTGCTCGAGGTCCGGCTCCTGCGCGCGCTCGGGCTCGCACCCGAGCTCGGCCGCTGCGTGCGCTGCGCCCGCGCGCTCGCGCCCGGCGCCCCGGTGCTCTTCCACGTCGCCGAGGGCGGCGCGCTCTGCGCGGCCTGTGCGCGGGCCGGCGACGCCGCCGTCCCGGTCGGGCTCGGCACCCTGCGCGCGCTCGAGCAGAGCCTGCGGCTCGGGCTCCCCGAGCTCTCGCGGCTCGGCCTCTCGGGCGCGGCCCTCGCCGAGGCGCGCGGGCTCCTCGCCCGCTTCCTGCGCTTCCACGTCGGGCTCGAGCTGCGCAGCGAGCCGGTCCTCGACCGGCTGCTTCCACGGCCTCCTGGCGCGGGATCGGCCCCGGTCGCCCGCGCGCCTTGACACCCCGCGACCCCGGTGGGAATACTCGCGCGCCCTCGCCCCGGACGCGCGCGGGGGCCGGTCTGCGCGGAGGGGAGCGCCCGCATGTCCCAGGATCCCAGGCCGGCGCGCATGGACGACGTCGTCTCGCTGTGCGCGCGGCGCGGGTTCATCTGGCAGTCGAGCGAGATCTACGGCGGGATCAACGGCTTCTGGGACTACGGGCCGCTCGGGGTCGAGCTCAAGAACAACCTGAAGGCGCTCTGGTGGCGGCGCGTGGTGCGCGAGCGCGAGGACGTCGAGGGCCTCGACTCCTCGATCATCGCCCACCCCCGGACCTGGGAGGCCTCCGGCCACGTCGAGCACTTCAGCGACCCGCTCGTCGACTGCCGGGCCTGCAAGAAGCGCATGCGCGCCGACCAGCTCGACGACGCCGGCCCCTGCCCGGCGCGCCAGGGCAGCAGCGAGCACGACTGGACCCCGGCGCGCCACTTCAACCTGATGCTCAAGACCTTCGTCGGGGCCCAGGAGGACCAGGCCGCCACCGCCTTCCTGCGCGCCGAGACCTGCCAGTCGATCTTCCTCGACTTCAAGCGCGTGCGGGAGAGCGCGCGCCAGCGGATCCCCTTCGGGATCGCCCAGATCGGCAAGGCCTTCCGCAACGAGATCAACCCCCGCAACTTCACCTTCCGCTCGCGCGAGTTCGAGCAGGGCGAGCTCGAGTTCTTCGTCCACCCGGGCGAGCGCGAGCGCTGGTTCGCGCACTGGCTCGAGCAGCGCCTGGCCTTCCACCGCGAGCTCGGCTTCGGCGACGACGTGCTCCGCGTGCGCCCGCACCGCCCCGACGAGCTCGCCCACTACGCGAAGGCCGCCGCCGACCTCGAGTTCCTCTTCCCCTTCGGCTGGCAGGAGATCGAGGGCGTCCACGACCGCGGCGAGTGGGACCTCGCGCGCCACAGCGAGTTCTCGGGCAAGGACCTCTCGGTCACCGACGAGGAGACCAAGGAGCGCTACCGGCCGATGGTGATCGAGACCTCGGTCGGCATCGACCGCACCTGCCTGGCGCTGCTCTGCAACGGCTACGCCGAGGAGGCGCTCGAGGACGGCGAGACCCGCATCGTGCTGCGCCTGCCCCCGGCGCTGGCGCCCGTGCAGGCGGCCGTCCTCCCGCTCTCGAAGAAGCTCGCCGAGCCGGCCCGGGCGCTGGCCGCGACGCTGCGCCGCCGCCTCGCGGTCTTCTACGACGAGGCCGGCAACATCGGCCGGCGCTACCGGCGCCAGGACGAGGTGGGGACTCCTTTCTGCGTCACCTACGACTTCGACTCGGAGGCGGACGGGAAGGTGACGGTCCGCGAGCGGGACTCGATGGCGCAGGAGCGGGTCCCCGTCGAGGGGTTGCTGTCCCATCTGCGGGACCGGCTGGAGGGCGGGCTTTGAGCGCGCGCAAGGCGGGGGGCGCGCGCAAGCGCGTCTACGGGTTCGGGAACGGTCGGGCCGACGGGCGCGCCGGCATGAAGGAGCTGCTCGGCGGCAAGGGCGCGAACCTCGCCGAGATGACCCGGATCGGGCTGCCGGTTCCGCCCGGCTTCACGATCTCGACCGAGGTGTGCGCGGAGTTCCAGGCCGCGGGCCGGCTGCCGAAGGCCGTGCTCCCCGAGGTGGCGAAGGCGCTGGCGCGGGTCGAGCGCGGGATGGGCATGCGTTTCGGCGACCGCGAGCGCCCGCTGCTCGTCTCGGTGCGCTCGGGCGCGCGCGTGTCGATGCCCGGCATGATGGACACGGTCCTGAACCTCGGCCTCAACCTCGAGACCGTGGAGGGGCTCGCGCGCCTCGCCGACGCGCGCTTCGCCTGGGACAGCTACCGGCGCTTCGTCCAGATGTACGGCGACGTCGTCCTCGAGGTCCCCCGCGAGCACTTCGAGCACCGGCTCGAGGCGGCCAAGGCACGGCGCGGGGTGGCGCTCGACACGGAGCTCGGCGCCGACGACTGGCGCGCGCTCGTGCGCGAGTACCTGGGGATCGTCGAGGAGCACAGCGGGCGCCCCTTCCCGCAGGACCCGCGCGAGCAGCTCGAGGGCGCGATCGCGGCGGTGTTCCGCTCCTGGGAGACCCCGCGCGCGGTGACCTACCGGCGGCTCAACGGGATCCCCGAGCAGTGGGGCACGGCCGTCAACGTGCAGGCGATGGTCTTCGGCAACATGGGCGACGACTGCGCCACCGGCGTGGCCTTCACCCGCGACCCCTCGACGGGCGCGAACGTCTTCTACGGCGAGTACCTGAAGAACGCCCAGGGCGAGGACGTGGTGGCGGGCATCCGCACGCCGCAGCCGCTCAACAAGGAGAGCCGCAGCCCCGGGCAGGCGCACCTGCCGACGCTCGAGGAGGAGCTGCCGCGCGCGTACAAGGAGCTGCTGCGGATCCGCAGGACCCTCGAGTCCCACTATCGCGAGATGGAGGACATCGAGTTCACGATCCAGAGCGGCACGCTCTGGATGCTCCAGACCCGCACCGGCAAGCGCACCGCGCGCGCGGCCGTGAAGATCGCCGTCGAGATGGCGCGCGAGCGGCTGATCTCGCGCGAGGAGGCGCTCGCGCGGGTGGACGCGGGCTCGCTCGAGCAGCTCCTGCACCCGACGCTCGACCCCGAGGCCGTGAAGCGCGTGATCGCCAAGGGCCTGCCGGCCTCGCCCGGCGCCGCCTGCGGCAAGGTGGTGTTCTCCGCCGACGAGGCCGAGGCGAAGGCGAAGGCCGGCGAGCGGGTGGTGCTGGTGCGGATCGAGACCTCGCCCGAGGACATCCACGGCATGCACGCGGCGGAGGGGATCCTGACCGCGCGCGGCGGCATGACCTCGCACGCCGCGGTGGTGGCGCGCGGGATGGGCAAGTGCTGCGTCGCGGGCTGCGGGTCGCTCCAGATCTCCTACGAGCGGGGCGAGTTCCGGGTCGACGACGCGGTGGTGCGGGCCGGCGACGAGATCACGATCGACGGCTCGACGGGTGAGGTGATCCTCGGCCCGGTGCCGACCGTGACGCCCCAGCTCGGGGCGGAGTTCACCGAGCTGATGCGCTGGGCGGACGCGGCGCGCCGCCTGTCCGTGCGCACCAACGCCGACACGCCCCACGACGCCAAGGTGGCGCGCGACTTCGGCGCCGAGGGCATCGGCCTGTGCCGCACCGAGCACATGTTCTTCGAGGAGGAGCGGATCCTCGCCGTGCGCGAGATGATCCTCGCCACCGACGAGGCCCAGCGCGCCCGCGCGCTCGCCAAGCTCCTGCCCATGCAGCGCGGCGACTTCGCCGGGATCTTCCGCGCGATGGAGGGGCTGCCGGTCACGATCCGGCTGCTCGACCCGCCGCTCCACGAGTTCCTCCCGCACGAGGAGGCGGGTATCCGCGAGGTGGCCGAGGCGCTCGGCGACGACGTGGCGGCGGTGCGGGCGCGCATCGAGGAGCGCCGCGAGTTCAACCCGATGCTCGGCCACCGCGGCTGCCGGCTCGGCATCACCTTCCCCGAGATCTACCGCATGCAGGTCCGCGCGATCGCCGAGGCGGCCTGCCAGGTGGCGGAGTCGGGCGTGAAGGTGCGGCCCGAGGTGATGGTCCCGCTCGTGTCCTACGTGGGCGAGCTGGCGCGCCTGCGCAAGCTCGCCGAGGAGGAGATCGCGCGCGTGCTCGGCGAGCACAAGGGCACGCGCGTGCGGATCACGATCGGCACCATGATCGAGGTGCCGCGCGCCTGCCTCGTCGCGGAGGAGATCGCGCACCACGCGGACTTCTTCTCGTTCGGCACCAACGACCTGACCCAGATGGGCTCGGCCCTCTCGCGCGACGACGCCGGCAAGTTCCTGCCCGACTACCTCGAGCGCGGGATCCTCGGGGACGACCCCTTCGTGTCGATCGACGAGGAGGGGATCGGCGCGCTGATCCGGATCGGGGTCGAAGGCGGGCGCCGGGCCCGGCGGGACCTGAAGGTCGGGATCTGCGGCGAGCACGGCGGCGACCCGAAGAGCGTGCGCTTCTGCGACGCGGCGGGGCTCGACTACGTCTCCTGCTCGCCGTTCCGGGTGCCGGTGGCGCGGCTCGCGGCGGCGCAGGCCGCGATCGCCGCGCGGGGGAGCCGGAAGCCACGCGCGAAGGCGAAGGGCAGGGGGCGGCGGTGAGGGCGGGGCGGTTCCTCGGCCCTCGGGCCGCCGCGCCGGCCCTCGCGCCGGCCCTCGTCCTTGCCCTCGGGCTCGCGGCGGGTGGCTGCTCGCGGCCGGGCTGGCTGCGGGCGCCCGATCTCGACATGCCGAAGCTGCCCGACGTGGACCTCCCGAGCCTGGACCTCCCGCGCTTCGGCTCGGACGAGGCCCCGGAGGCGGCGCCCGCAGCCGATTCCGGGGTCGAGGTGCTCGAGGCCTCACCCGAGCTCGAGTTCCACCAGCGCGCCTCCCGGTTCTACGAGCGCCTCGCGGGCCGGCGCTTCAACAGCCTCGCCACCTACCGCGACCCCACGCTGCGCGAGTTCTTCGAGACCCCCGAGAGCTTCTCCGACTACTTCGCGGACCTGGCCCAGGACCTCGCCGAGGCGAACTTCGAGCGCAACCAGCCGCTCGCGGCCGAGGTCGAGGAGTTCGCCGTGGACGCCCCCGGGCGCGCGCGCGTGCGGGTCTGGATCGGCGGCGAGAACGGACTGCCCCTGCGCTTCTGGAGCACCCGCCTCGAGCGGGAGGACCGCTGGGAGCGGCGGGGCGGGCGCTGGTGGATCGTCCCGGGCGCCGGTGAGCCGAAGGTCACCCGAGAGGAGTGACGCGGCGTTCCCAGAAAGGGAAGCGCGGTTCACTCGCGATCAAACGGCTTTCCACCCGGGAAAGTTTGCGCTTGCAATCGAATTACAAAGCTGTCACGTAAGCTTGCAGGCGCCTGTTGCCCGTCGGGCAGGGTCCTGGCACGGGCGTTGCTCAACGACCCTCCGGGACGACGAGTCCCCCCTTTTCCGAGAGACCTCGACGTCGGGTCGCCAGCTCCGCCTGGGCCCGGCCTGGGAGTGTGGGATCACGTGCGAAACAGCAGCCCCCCGAAGGTTCGGACGGTCCGGCGCGCCCGCGCGCCGGCGAGCGCCGCGCATCCGGCGACTTCTCCGCCGGCCGGCAGCCCCCCCTTGCTCCACCTGGTCGGCGACGGGGAGCAAGCACCGCCCCGGCCGGCCGGCGCCTCCGCGCGCGACCGCCTCCTCGTCGCTCGCATCCTCGAAGGCAGCCGGGAGCACTTCGACGAGCTCTACGAGTCCTACTTCCGGCGCGTCTACCGCTTCGCCCTGAAGCGCCTCGGCGACCCGGCCGAGGCCGAGGACGTGACCCAGGAGGTCTTCGAGACGATCTTCCGGGTGCTCCCGAGCTACCGGGGCGACTCGAGCCTGCTCGTCTGGATCTTCGGGATCACCCGCAACAAGGTGAACCGCCGCTTCCGGCGCGCCCGCCCGCGCCTCGAATCGCTCGACGAGGTGGGGCCCGAGGGCTTCGCCTCCGAGGCGGCCCCGACCGACACGGCGGTGGACGCCCGGCGCATGCTCGACCGCTGCGACGAGATCGTGAGCCAGCGCCTGACCCCCCTCCAGCGCCGGATCTTCCACCTGAAGCACCTGCGCCGGCAGCCGATCCGCTCGATCGCCGAGGCGCTCGGGAAGTCCGAGGACGCCGTGAAGGCGAACCTCTACCGGATGCGGCGGGTGCTGGCGGAGGGCGCCCCGGGCCTCGACGGCTTCCTGTCCTAGCCGCCCGCCGGCTCCCGGCCGATCCCGACGGCCCCGGCGGGACCGCGCCTGACGCGGTCCCGCCGGGGCCGGAGCATTTCCGGCGTGTGCCACCCGCTTCGCGCGGCGTCCACCTAGGGTGTGTGAATCGGCTTTCCCGGGGCTGGTGACCGCTCCGGCGGATCCGCTCGGCTCGAGCCCTGCTCGGGTCGGCCCGGATCGAGCTGGTTCCTGGCTCCGGATCGTGGCCCGACCTGGGAAATCGGGGACGCGCGTCGAGGAATTCGCGTGTCTGGACCCATCGTTATCGTGTACTTTGCCGATCAGCCCTCGTGGAGGAGCCGGTGAAGCCGGAAACCAGCCGGGGAACCCGCAAGCCGCTGCCGCGGCGCAAGCGCGGCCAGCGTCCCGAGCGTCCCGAGGCCGGCGGTCTCCCGGGGGAACGCGGCCGAACACCTTCGGGCGGGGTGGATCCGGCCTTCGACCCGGTCGAGTTCGCCGAGTTCCTGGAGGCCGACGAGGGGCCCCTGCCGATCGACCCGGCCTTCCGCGAGCGGCTGCGCGAGCAGCTCTGGCAGATGGTCCGCGAGCGCGCGGCCGAACGGCGCGCGAAGCCGCGCCCGCGCCGGCCCCACTGAGCGGCGCGGCGATCCCGGCCCCGCCGCCCGCACCCGGCGCGTCGAACCCGGCTCTGCTCGCACCCGGTGCGTCCCTCGACCGCCAGGCGCTCGCCCGCGACACGCTCGAGCTCCTCCAGCGCGGCGCCGGCCGCAAGCCCGACGTCCTGCTCGTGCGCGGCCCCGAGCGGCCCTTCGTCGTGAAGGACTTCGCGGGGCGCGCGCCGTGGCTGCGCGCGACGCTCGGGCGCTGGCTCGTCGGGCGCGAGCTGCGCGCCTATCGCGCGCTCGCGGGACACCCCGCCGTGCCGCGCCTGCTCGGCCGGCTCGACGCCTACGCCTTCGCGCTCGAGTACCGGCCCGGGCGCCGGCTCTCGCGCCAGCGCGCGGCGGAGCTGCCGCCCGACTTCCTGCCGCGCCTCGCGCACGCCGTGGCCGAGATGCACGCGCGCGGCGTCGTCCACCTCGACCTGCGCCACCGCAGCAACGTGCTCGCCGACGCCGCGGGCGCACCGGTCCTGATCGACTTCGCCTCGGCGCTCTGCCTGCGGCCGGGGCGCTGGCCCGACCGGCTGCTCCTCGGCTGGCTCGCGGCCCTCGACCGGCGCGCCCTCGCGAAGTGGCGGGCGAAGCTCGCGCCGGGCCGGAGCGCGGGCGCGGGCGCCTAGGATCCGGAGGGCGGGGGCGGCGGCGCGAGGGGCGGCAGCTCGGGCGGCGGGCGGAGCGCGAGCCGCCCGAGGTAGTGGCGGAAGGTGTCGAGCGTGAGCCGCGTGTCGGCGGCCGCCCGGTGCGGGACCGCGCCCTCGACGAGCCCGGCCGTCGTCGCCGCCTGGCGCAGCGAGAGCGCGCTCACCGTCTCGCCCGCCACCAGCGACCAGGCGTAGAAGAGCGTGGCCAGGTCGATCACGTGGTAGTCGAAGGGCCAGGCGAGGCCGCACGCGCGGTAGGCCTTCTCGAGGAAGAGCACGTCCATGCGCACGTTCTGCCCGGCCGGCACCACCTTGCGGCCCTTCGGCAGCAGCTCCGCCAGCTCCGTCAACACCGTGCGCACCGGCTGCGCCTCGGCCGCCCAGACCGCCGCGTCGTAGCCCGACATCTCGGCCGCCTCGGCGCTGATCCGCTCGGGCCGCGCCACCACCTTCCACTCCCGGCTCGTGAGCTCCGCGAGCCGGTAGTCGGTCACGATCACCGCGACCTCGGTGATGTCGTGCCGCTCCGGGTCGAGCCCCCCGAACTCGCAGTCGAGGAACGCGAAGGCGAACTCGTTGGCGGACGCTCCGGGGCCCGGCGGCGGCGGCAAGGGGGATGGTGCTCCCAACGGGAATCGAACCCGTGTTTTGGCCTTGAGAGGGCCACGTCCTGGACCGCTAGACGATGGGAGCGGGCCTCGGGCCGGCGGAACCTAACCAGCCGGCCCGAGGGGTGTCAACCACGCGCCACCGGTGACGATCTCCGTCTCCTCCCGACGCCGGGATTCGTCACTTTGCCGCGCCTCTCGCCCGGCGCGCCGCGCAGGGGGCGGCGCGCCCCACCCGCGATTTCCTCCGCTCGGCGCTCAGGTCCACGGCCCTTCCTGCCGATCCCTGCAGGTGCAGATCGCGAGGTGGCACGGGGGTTGCTCGGAGGACCCGTCGGAATCGGGGATCGGGCGTCCGGCGAGCAAGGTGCTCGAGCGGCGGCGTCCTTCACCGAAGGAACGAAGAGAGACACCATGAAGAGTCTGCGAGACCGCCGCGGCGGCTTCACGCTGATCGAGCTCATGATCGTGGTCGCGATCATCGGCATCCTCGCCGCGATCGCCATTCCGAACTTCCTGCGCTTCCAGCTCCGTGCCCGCTCGAGCGAGGGCAAGACCAACCTGGCCGCGATCCGCACGGCCGAGGAGGGCTACTTCGCCGAGTTCAACACCTACATCGCAGCAGCGCCCGCACCGGCAGCGCTGGTCCCGGCGAACAAGCAGACCTGGCCGACGCCGGCGCCCGGCTGCCCGAACTGCTTCGACACCGTCGGCTGGTCGCCCGAGGGCGAGGTCTTCTTCCAGTACGAGGTCGTGGTGGGCGTGGGCGAGTTCATGGCCGATGCCATCGCCGACATCGACAACGGCGACGGCAACGGCGACGGCGCCAACAACCAGGAGTGGGCCTACGTGAAGCCGCTTCCGGGCATTGCCGCCTACGGTGGCGGCGCGGTGACGCTCGCGGCCAACTGCAGCGCCAACGGGACGTTCAACCCCGAGTCGAGCGCTCAGGATCTGCTGTCGACCGTCGGGCCGTGCCAGCAGGTGGACGGCCAGAGCGAGTTCTAGCCGATGTCCGAAGGGTGGGGCCGGGTACGGGCCCGGCTCCACCTTCGGATCCACTCCCCCTCTTCCGGAGACCTCACCGTGCGCTTCGTCCTCGATCGAGACCGCCGTCGGGATCAGGGCTTCACCTTGATCGAACTCATGGTGACGGTCGCCATCATCGGGATCCTCGCTTCGATCGCGGTGCCCGCCTTCATCAACTACCAGAACCGCTCCAAGCGGAGCGAGGCGTACGCCAACCTGGCCGCGATCGCGAAACTCGAGAAGAGCTATTTCACGGAGTTCAACGCGTACGTCCCGACGGTCACCTCCGTGCCCGGCCCCCCGCTCGGATCGTTCAAGCGCAGGTGGGCGCCCGACCCCGGGTTCGAATCGATCGGCTACGTCCCCGAGGGCGACGTCTTCTACGACTACGAAGTGAGCGCGTGCCCGGCCAGCGACTGCTTCACGGCCACGGCAATCGGTGACGCCGACTTCGACGCCCAGGTGGCGATCGTCCAGTACGTTCAGCCGAGCGTGTCCAACGTCGTCGTGCCGAGCCAGATCTGGCCAGGCCTCGGGACGCCCATCGACCTCTCCTCTGGCAACCCCGTCTACAACGGAGTCGCCGTCAACTACAACGGCGACGAGTACTGAGAGGGGCAGCGCGGCAGGTGCGCGCAGCCTCGTCTGAGCGCAGCAGGATTCGGGGGGGTGGTGCTGGGAGCCCTGCAGCGATTGGTCGTCGCCGGTCTGTCGCTCGCGACGGCGCTCTGGGCGCAGGGTGGGCTCCCTGACGCGGCGGCGCCCGAGGAGCGAAGCCTCTCCGTGCCGCGGGTGCAGCTCCTGCGAGCCGCCTCGCTCGGCTTCGAATCGCTGGCAGCCGACTACTACTGGCTCCGTGCGGTGCAGCTCGTGGGTGGAGACCGCGGCAACTCGGTTCGCTACGCCCACCTGATCGGGCGCCTCACCGCCGCCGTGACGGCGCTCGACCCCTGGGTCGACCATCCGTATCGATTCGCCGCCCTCTGGATGAGCGAGGATTCGGAGGAGGTAGAGAGCGCGAACCGGTTGCTGGAGCGCGGGATCGCCTATCACCCACAGGAGTGGCGCAACCGCTTCTATCTCGGCTTCAACTACCTCTTCTACCTGGGGGACGCAGACGCCGCGGCTCGGGAGCTGGCGCCAGCGATCCGCCTGCCAGGAGCGCCGGCCTACCTGGGCAGGCTCCTGGCGCGCCTCCGCTCTTCGGCGAGTGGCGACCTCGATGCCGCGGATGCCTTCCTGCAAACACTGCTGGAGCAGGACGACCTCGACGTCTGGCACCGCACGGCCTACGAGGACGCGTTGGTCGAGATCGAAACCGAGCGACGCGCGCGACAGCTCGACGAGGCTCGGGCTCGGTTCGTTGCGGAGAACGGCTTCGACATCCGGAGGGTCGAAGAGCTCGCCTGGGGTCCCTACGCAGTTCTCTGGACGCTCCCCGCCGAGCCCAACGGAGCGGGTTGGGAGATCGACGACGAGTCCGGACGGATCGTCTCGCGCCACTACGAGCGGCGCTACCGGGTGCACTTCCAGGACCCCACGCAAAGGCTGAAGGGCGAATCGTCCGATCGAGAAGCCGGGCGGGGAGCAGAATGAGTGGCCGGGATACCGTGGTGGATGTCGAGGGGCTGGTGCAGGACTTCCGGCCGGGTCTCGGCCTGCGGGTCAGGCGCGCACTCGACGGCGTGAGCTTCGCGGTGCAGCGCGGCGAGATCTTCGGGTTCGTCGGGCCGAACGGGGCCGGGAAGACCACCACGTTGAAGATCCTGATGGGACTCATGCGTGCGAGTGCGGGTCGCGCGCGGGTGCTGGGCCACGACGTGCGCGAGACAGAGTATCGGCGCCAGATCGGCTTCCTGCCCGAGGCGCCGTACTTCTACGACTACCTGACCGGGGCGGAATTCCTGGCCTTCTACGCGCGCGTGTGCGGTGTACAGCGGGCGCGGCGCAGCGCGCGGATCGCGCAGCTCCTCGACTGGGTGGGTCTGGCCCACGCGGGCGACATCCGCCTGCGCACCTACTCGAAGGGAATGCTCCAGCGCATCGGGATCGCGCAGGCGCTGATCCACGACCCGCAGGTGGTGTTCCTCGACGAGCCGATGAGTGGCCTCGATCCCATCGGACGCAAGGAGATCCGCGACCTGATCCGGCGTCTGCAGGGCGAGGGGAAGACGGTGTTCATGAACACCCACATCCTGTCGGACGTGGAGATGCTCTGTGACCGGGTGGCAATCATCGTGAAGGGTCGGGTCCGCTGGGAAGGTGCGCCGCACGCGATCGTCGCCGACGACGAGGTCGAGGCGGTGCTGACCGGAGTGCCCGTGGAGCAGGCGGAGCGACTGGCCACACGCCTCGGCGCCCGCTTCCGGACCGCCGGCGAGCGGGTCGAGCTGCGCGTGGCCCAGAAGGAGCTCTCCGCGATCCTCGGCGCGCTGCTGGCGGACGGCGCGCAGGTGTTGTCGGTGGCCCCGCGACGCGCCTCGCTCGAGTCGATCTTCCTGTCGGCCGTGGCGGAGGGCCGCGCGTGACGGGAGCCCTCGACCGCATCCTGGCCATCGCCGGCAACACCATGCGCGAGGCCGTCCGCAGCCGCGTCCTCTATACGCTCCTGTTCTTCGCGCTGGCGCTGATCGGCACCGGCATCCTGCTCGCGACGCTCTCGTATGTGGAACGGGACCGGATCATGCAGGACGTGGGCTTCGCCGCGATCCGCGTGTTCGGGGTGGCGATCGCGATCTTCGTCGGGATCGGCCTCGTCCACCGCGAGGTGGACCGCCGGACGATCTACACGATCCTCTCGAAGCCGATCGCGCGCGGCGAGTTCCTGCTCGGCAAGTATCTGGGTCTGCTCGCCACCGTCTGGCTCCAGATCACGGTGATGGGCGCGTGCTTTGCCTTGGTGTCGTGGCTCGCCGAGGCGCCGCTGGGAGCGGGGCACGCGGCAGCGCTGGCCGGGATCGGCGGCGAGGTGGCGGTGATGGTGGCGATCGCGCTGTTCTTCTCCTCGATCAGCACGCCGATGCTGGCAGCGCTGTTCACGGCGGGCCTGTGGCTGATCGGGCACCTGACCCGCGATCTGCGCGCACTAGGCGCCCAGGCCGACGTCACCTCGGTGACGCGGGTGACCGAGATTCTCTACCGCGCGCTCCCGGACCTCGAGGCCTTCGATTTCGCGGGCCACGCGGCGCACGGCCTGCCCCTGATGGCCAGTGACCTGGTGCTGCCGGCTCTGTACGCGCTCGGCTACGTGGTGCTCACGCTCACCGTCGCCGTGGCTGCCTTCGAGCGCCGCGACTTCCGCTAGCCTCGCCGCATCGTGGATCCGACGCTCTTCGTCGCCTGCGCGGCCGCGCTCGGGGCCGTGGTGGGCTCGTTCCTGAACGTCGTGATCCATCGCCTGCCGCGCGGCGAGTCGGTCGTGCGGCCGGGCTCGCGCTGCCCGGCCTGCGGGCGGGCGATCCGGCCCTGGCACAACGTGCCGGTGCTCGGGTGGCTCGCGCTCGGCGGCCGCTGCCGTGACTGCGGGGTGCGGATCCCGGCCCGCTATCCGCTCGTCGAGGCCGGCACGGCCGCGCTCTTCGCGCTGCTCGCCTGGCGATTCGGCCCGCTCCCCTCGACGGCGCTCTGGATGGCGTTCGCCGCGATCGTGCTGGCGGCGGCGCTGATCGACTTCGACCACCGCATCATCCCCGACGAGCTCTCGCTCGGCGGGCTCGCCGTCGGGCTCGGCCTGATGCCGGCGGCGCAGGTCTACGAAGGGGCCGCCGCGCTCGACGCCTGGCGCCACGCCCTGGCCGGGGCCGCGCTCGGCGGGGGGCTTCTCTGGGGGGTGGGCTTCGTGCACGCGCGGGTGTGCGCCGCGGCCGGCCGGCGCTTCGAGCACTGGCCGGGGGAGGGCGAGGACTACCCGCGTCCGGGCTCGCTCGACTGGTGGACCTGGTTCCCCGGGATGGGCTTCGGCGACGTGAAGCTCCTCGCGATGATCGGGAGCTTCGTGGGCCCGGTGGGCGTGATCCAGACGATCGTCGCGGCGTCGCTCGCCGGGCTCGTCTTCGGGGTCGCGTGGGCGCTCCTGCGGCGCGGGCTCGGCGTGCCCTTCGGCTTCGGCCCGATGCTGGCCTTCGGCGCGCTCCTCGCCGCCCTGGCGCCCTTGCCCGGCCTCCCCCTCTGGCCCTGACCTCAGCGCGCCCCGTTGCGGAGCTGCCGCCACCGCTCGAGCACGTCCCAGAAGGCGGCCCAGTGCTCGACGTAGGCGGCGTCGATCCCGCTTCCGGCCGCCAGGATCTCCACGATGTCGTCGACGTCGCGCGGCCGGCCGGCGATGAGCTTGTGGACGATCACGTCCTCGACGCGCAGGACCCGCACGGGCGCCCCGTCCTCGATCGTCTCCCGACGCGCCCGCTCGAGCGCCGAGCGCTGATAGTCCGTCTCGGCCAGCACCACGTCCGCCGCCCCGAGCGTCGGATGCCGGAGGCGCAGGATCGCTCCGTCCGGCGTGCCCCGGCGCACGGACCAGCCGGCGTCGGAGAACGCCGCCTCGAACGCGACGAGCCCGGGCCCGTGATGGGCCACCAGGACGTCGACGTCGCCGGTGAGGCGCACCTCCCGGCGATAGCGGTTGGCGGCGAGCGCGCCGATCAGCGTCCAGGCGATTCCCAGGCGGTCGAGGATCGCGCCGAGCGCGCTAACGCTCCGCCCGCTCACGTGCCTCCTTCGCCCGCCAGCGTGCGTGCAGCCGGACGCTCTCGGCCAGCGCCTGCTCGTCGTCCGGGGCCAGGCCGGGCTCCGCGAGGACGCCCAGCCGGGCGCGGAGGGACTCCATCCTGCGGAAGACCTCGCTCATCGAGGCGGGTGCGGTCTCGCCGTCCCGCAGCCGCTCGCTCGCTTCCGCGAGCTTTCGCCAGTAGGCGCGCTCGGCGTCGGTCGCTCGTTCGCTCACGGGCTCCTCTCCGGTGCCACGGTAGTGCGTGGAGCGCGCACCGGGAAGCGGGGTCTAGAAGAGCCCCAGGCTCCAGGCCGTCGCCACCACCCAGCCCGCTCCGCAGAGCTGCAGGATCCGCGAGCGCCAGGCCAGCTCGACGGGCGCGTCGCGCAGCTCGTCGAGGTGCGCGATGCGCAGCACGTGCAGGAAGCCGAACGCCACGAAGGGGAGGCCCGCGAGCTCGCGGCCCGCGACGAAGGCGCCGGCCTCGTGGCCGTAGAGCGCGTAGCTGAGCATCGCGAGGCTCGCGGCGATCCCCATCGCGTGGTCGAGGAAGCCGCCGGTGTAGCCGAGGCGCTGCGAGCGCCGGGCGGCCGCGGCGCCGCAGGTGAGGTCCGCGCGGCGCTTGCCGAAGCCGAGGAAGAGCGCGATCCACGCCGTGCACAGGAGCAGCCAGCTCGAGGGCGGCGCTCCGACGAGCGCGCAGCCGAAGGCGACCCGGAGCAGGAAGCCCGAGGCGAGCAGGAAGACGTCGAGGAGGGGGATCCCCTTGGCGCCGAGCGTGTAGGCGGCGTTGATCGCGAGGTAGGCGAGGAGCAGCGCCACCGCGGCCGCCCGGCCCGTCGCGAGCCCGAGCGAGAGGCCGGCGACGAGGAGCGCCACGCCCCAGGCGATCGCGGCGCGGGCGGACACTTCGCCCGAGGCCACCGGGCGCGCGCGCTTCGTCGGGTGGGTGCGGTCGTCCGGGGCGTCGCGGACGTCGTTGAGCGCGTAGACCCCGGACGAGGTCAGGCAGAACGCAGCGATCCCGAGCGCCAGGACGAGCGGATCGAGCCGGCCCTCCCCGGCCCGCAGGGCGAAGGGCACGGGCAGCAGGATGAAGACGGCCTTGGCCCAGTCGCGCGGGCGCGCGAGGCGGACGAGCTTCGCCAGCATGCCGGCCCCCCCGATCGCCGCGCAGGATACGCAAGGCGGAGGCGGCGAGCCGCGGACCGCGGGTGCCGGGGCGTCCCGCTATCCTGCGTCCCCCGCCCGCCCAGGAGGCCCGATGACGACCGCTGCGCCGCCGAACGCCGAGATGATCCGCTACTGGAACGAGGCCGCCGGGCCCGCCTGGGTGGCGATGCAGGAGCGGCTCGACGCGCAGGTGGGGCCGCTCGGCGAGCGGGCGCTCGCGAGCGCCGCGCCGGCGCCCGGCGAGCGCGTCCTCGAGGTCGGCTGCGGCTGCGGGGGCACGACCCTCGAGATCGCGCGCCGCGTCGGCCCCGGCGGCCGGGTGCTCGCGCTCGACATCTCGGCCCCCATGCTGGCGCGCGCGCGCGAGCGGGCGGGCGCGGCCGGCCTCGGCGGCGCCATCGAGTGGCGCCGCGAGGACGCACAGGTCGCCGCGCTGCCGGCGGGCGCCTTCGACTGCGTCTACTCGCGCTTCGGGGTCATGTTCTTCGCGGACCCGCCGGCGGCCTTCACGAACCTGCGCCGGGCGCTGCGTCCCGGCGGCCGGCTCGCCTTCGTGTGCTGGCAGGCGCGCGAGCGCAACCCGTGGATGACCGTGCCGGCGCTCGCGGCCATGCAGCACGTGGCCTTCCCGCCGCCGCCGCCGCCCGAGGCGCCCGGCCCCTTCGCCTTCGCCGATCCCGAGCGGGTGCGCGGGATCCTCGCGAAGGCCGGCTTCGCCGAGCTCGCGATCGAGCCGCACGAGGTGGCGATGCAGCTCGGCGCCGGCAACGTCGAGGACGCGCTCGAGCTCTTCCTCGTGATCGGGCCGGTCGGGCAGGCGCTGCGCGAGGCGCAGGCCGGGCCCGAGGTGCGCGCCCGCGTCGAGGAGGCCCTGCGCACCGTCTTCGAGCGCTTCCGGACCCCGCACGGCGTCGAGGCGCCGGCCGCCGCGTGGATCGTCACCGCCCGCAACCCCGGTTGAGGGGAGCCAGGGCGTCGGCTACCCATTCGCGCGCGATTCCCCGGTCGTCTAACGGCAGGACAACGGGTTCTGGCCCCGTCAATGAAGGTTCGAATCCTTCCCGGGGATCCATCTCCATGAGCTTCGCTCGCTTGCAGCTCGCTGCGCGCTTCGCGGCCCGGGAAGAGGGCCGCTCGCTTGCTGGACGCCGGAACCGGCAGCCAGTCGGTGCGCTGGCAGCCTGGGGCAGCGGAGATCAGGCCGGCCAGCTCGCGAGCGCCCGGTCCAGGCGCGCCAGGGTGCGCTCGCGCCCGAGCACGGCGAGGGTCTCGTGGATCCCGGGCGACGCGGCGCTCCCGGTCACCGCGACGCGGACGGCCTGCGCGAGCGGCCCCACGGCGAGCCCCTCGTGCGCGGCGCGGGCCGCCTCGAAGGCGGCCTCGAGGGCGGCGGGCTCCCAGCGCTCGACGCCGGCGAGCGCGGCGCGCAGCGCCGCGACCGGAGCGCGCAGCGCGGGCTTCCAGTGCTTCGCGACGGCCTTCGGGTCGTAGGCGAGCGCGGCGTCGGGCGTCACCAGGAAGCGCGCGCGCTCGGCCATCTCGGCGAGGGTCCGGCTGCGCTCGCGCAGGAGCTCGACGAGGCCGGGAAGGCCCGGGTCCGCGTCGGCGCCGGCCGGCAGGAAGGCGCGCAGCTCGGCGACCAGGCGCTCGCCGGGCAGCCGCTCGATCCAGCTCCGGTTCACCCAGTCGAGCTTCTGGAGGTCCGCGTGGCCGGGCGCGCGGTGGACGGCCTCGAGCCCGAAGAGGGCCCGGATCTCCTCCGTCGAGAAGAGCTCCTGGTCGCCGTGCGACCAGCCGATCCGCACCAGCCAGTTGCAGAGCGCCTCGGGCAGGTAGCCCTGCGCGCGGAAGTGCTGGACCGACACAGGGTCGCGTCGCTTCGAGAGCTTGCGGCCGTCCGCGCCGACGATCAGCGGCACGTGGGCGAAGGCCGGCACGGGCGCGTCGAGGGCCTGGTAGAGCGCGAGCTGGAAGGGCGTGTTGTTCAGGTGGTCGGCGCCGCGGATCACGTGGCTGATCCCCATCTCGACGTCGTCGACCACGACTGCCAGGTGGTAGAGCGGGGAGCCGTCGCTGCGGCGGATCACGAGGTCGCCGATCTCGCGCGCGTCCTGGCCGCTCGGGCCGAAGACGAGGTCGTCCCAGCCGAGCCGGCCCTGCTTCGGGACCCGCAGCCGCACCGCGTGCGGGCGCCCGGGGCCGTGGCCGGCCTCGGCGCAGCGGCCGTCGTAGGTCCACTTGCCGCCGGCCGCCACGACCCCGGCCTTGCGCTCCTCGATCTCCTCGGGCGTGCACACGCAGCGGTAGGCGCGGCCGCTCGCGAGCAGCCGCTCGACGGCGGCCCGGTGGCGCTCGCCCCGCTCGCTCTGGCGGATCGGGCCCTCGTCCCAGTCGAGGCCGAGCCAGCGCAGGCCCTCGACCACGGCGGCCTCGGCCTCCGCCGTCGAGCGCTCGCGGTCGGTGTCCTCGATGCGCAGCACGAAGGTGCCGCCCGCGCGGCGGGTCCAGGCCCAGTTGTAGAGGGCCGTGCGGGCGCCCCCGATGTGCAGGAACCCCGTGGGGCTGGGCGCGAAGCGGGTCCGGATCGGGCGCATCGGCGCGCCAATGTAGCCGCGCGGTGGCAGGAGGGCGGGGCCCTCTGCTAGCCCGTCGAGGCCCTCATGAAGCTCTTCGTCGATCGCCTGAAGCAGACCCCCGCCGAGCTCGCCTTCGGCCCGGACGACCCGGGCTGGGCCGAGGTGCTCGAGAGCGTCCCCGAGCTGCGCGGCGCCCTGGCCGAGCCGCCCTCGGTGACGCTGCGGGCCCACCGGATGGGGCAGGACGCCTATCTCGAGGGGGTGCTCACGGGCGCGCTCGAGCTCGAGTGCAGCCGGTGCCTCGTCCGCTATCGTTCGCCGCTTCGCGAGCCCTTCCGCCTGGTGCTGGAGCCGGCGGGCGGGCGCGTGCCGGCCGAGCCCGAGGCCGCGCGCGACCTGGCCCGCCTCGGGATGTGCCTCGGGGACGAGCTCGAGTTGGGATGGTTCGAGGGGCCGGCGATCGACCTGCGCTCGCTCCTGCGCGAGGTGGTCGCCCTGGCCGTGCCGGTCCAGCCGCTGTGCCGCGAGGATTGCCGCGGCCTGTGCCCGCGCTGCGGGGTGGACCGGAATCGAGAGACCTGCGGATGCGAGGCCGAGCGGCCGGCCTCGCCGTTCGCGGCCCTGGCGGCGCTGCGGCGCCGGCAGGAGCCCTAGCCCGACGACGAGAGGAAGCGATGGCGGTCCCGAAGCGCAAGACCTCGAAGACCCGCAAGAACTGGCGGCGCGCGCACCATGCGCTGGCCGCGCCCGCCTCCGCGAGCTGCCCGAACTGCGGCGCCTCGCGCCTGCCGCACCGCGTGTGCCGCTCGTGCGGCCACTATCGCGGCGCGGAGCGGATCCAGCTCCCCGAAGAGGAGTAGGCAGCGCCGTTGCTGGCACTGCTCTTCCCGGGTCAGGGCTCGCAGCAGGTCGGGATGGCCTGCGACGTGGCGGCGTCCTCACCGGCCGCGCGCGCGGTCTTCGACGAGGCCGACGCCGCCCTCGCGCTCCCGCTCGCGAAGCTCTGCTTCGAGGGCCCCGAGGAGGCGCTGCTCGCGACCGAGGTGCAGCAGCCCGCGATCCTGGCGGCGAGCGTTGCGCTCCTGCGCGCGCTCGAGGAGCGCGCGGGCGGCCCGCTGCCCGCCGCCTATCTCGGCGGCCACAGCCTCGGCGAGTACACGGCGCTCGTGGCGGGCGGCGCGCTGGCGCTCGCCGACGCCGTGCGCCTCGTGCGGGCACGCGGCGCCTACATGCAGGAGGCGGTGCCGGCCGGGGCCGGCGCGATGGCGGCGATCCTCGGCATCGACGCGGCCGCCGTCGCCGCGGCCTGCGCCCGCGCGCGCGAGCGCAGCGACGCCTGGGTGGAGCCCGCCAACTTCAACGCGCCCGGCCAGACCGTGATCTCGGGCCAGAGCGCCGCCGTCGACGCCGCCTGCGAAGAGGCGAAGCAGGCCGGCGCCCGGCGCGCCACGCGGCTCGCGGTCTCGGCGCCCTTCCACTGCCGGCTGATGGCGCCGGCCGCCGAGCGCCTGGCCGGGGACCTGGCCCGGGTGCCCTTCGCGGACCCGAAGCCGCCCGTCCTCGCCAACGTCACCGCCGAGCCGAACGCCGCGGGCGTGCGCCTCCCCGAGCTGCTGCGCCGCCAGGTCACCGAGCCGGTGCGCTTCACCGAGATGGTCGAGCGGCTCGCGGCGCTCGGCGTGCGCCGGGTGCTCGAGGTCGGGCCCTCGCGGGTGCTCGCGCCGCTGGTCGGCCGGATCGCCCCCGCCCTCGAGCGCGCGAGCGCGACCGGGGCTGCGGAGCTCGACGCGGCGGCCGCCTTCGCCGCAGCCCGGTGACCGCGAAGCCGTGTCTCCCGGCCCTTGCGCCGGCGGCGGAGCCCGGGGGCGCAGGCTAGATTCCGCGCGTCACGGCGCGCCGGGGCTCCTCCCCCTCTCTCCCTGCCGTCGTTCCTTCGGAGGCGACTTTCCTGGAGGCTTCAACTCTGGAGGCTTCGAACATGGGTCTCGAACAGCGCGTGGCCGAGATCATCGCGGAGCAGCTCGGCGTCTCGAAGGAGGAGGTGGTGCCGGAGGCGTCCTTCATCGACGACCTGGGCGCCGACTCCCTCGACATCGTCGAGCTCGTGATGGCGATGGAGGAGGAGTTCGACATCGAGATCCCCGACGACGACGCGGAGAAGATCCAGACGATCGGGGACGCCATCGCCTACGTGCGGGAGCGCGCCGCCGCCGCTGGTTGAGGTTTCCATGCAAGCTCGGTCCGGGCGCCGTCGCGTCGTGGTGACGGGAGTGGGTTGCGTGTCGCCGCTCGGGCGGGACGCCGCCTCGACGTGGGCGGCTGCGGCGGCCGGTGTCAGCGGGGTGCGCCCGCTCACCCGCTTCGACACGAGCGACCTCCCGACCCGCTTCGCCGCCGAGTGCGCCCCCGACCTCGCCCCGTGCGGCCTGGCCACGAAGGAGGTGCGCCGCCTCGACCGCTCGGCGCGGCTCGTGCTGGTCGCCGCCGAGGAGGCGATCGCCGACGCCGGCCTCGAGACGAACCCCGATCGCGACCGGACCGGGGTCGTGATCGGGACCGCGATTGGCGGGATCGTGACGCTCCTCGACAGCTACGACGCGATGCTCGCGCGCGGCGCCCGGCGCGTCTCGCCCTTCACCGTGCCGATGACGCTCCCGAACATGCCGGCCGGCTACGTCTCGATGCAGCACGGCCTGCGCGGCCCGATCGGCTGCCCGGTCGGCGCCTGCGCCTCGGGCGCGCAGGCGCTCGGCGCCGCGGCGCGGCTGATCGAGCGCGGCGACGCCGAGCTGGTGGTGGCGGGCGGGACCGAGGCTGCCGTCCACCCGCTCGTGGTCGCGGCCTTCGGCGCGATGCGCGCCCTCTCGACCCGCAACGAGGAGCCGGAGCGGGCGAGCCGCCCCTTCGACCTCGATCGCGACGGCTTCGTGCTCGGCGAGGGCGCGGGGGTGGTGGTGCTCGAGGCCGCCGAGCACGCCCGGGCCCGCGGCGCCCGGGTGCGCGCCGAGTGGCTCGGCTACGGCGAGGCCGCCGACGCGAGCCACCCGGCGAGCCCCGCCGAGGACGCGGGCGGCGCCCGCCTCGCGATGGAGCGCGCGCTCGGCGACGCCGGGCTCGCGCCCGACGAGGTGGACGCGATCAACGCCCATGCCACCAGCACCCCGGCCGGCGACCGCAGCGAGACGCTGGCGATCCGCAGCGTCTTCGGCGCGCACGCCGATCGCCTCCCGGTGTCGGCGACCAAGTCCGTGACCGGCCACCTGCTCGGGGCGGCCGGCGCCGTCGAGGCGATCCTGTGCGTGCTGGCGCTCGAGGCGGGGCTCCTCCCGCCCACCGTGAACCTCGAGCGCCCGGACCCGGAGTGCGCGCTCGACCACGTAACGCCGAAGGCGCGCGAGTGCGAGCTGCGCGCCGTGCTCTCGAACGCGTTCGGATTCGGCGGCGTCAGCGCGAGCCTGCTGCTCGGCCGCCCGCTCTAGGGAGGAGGACCGATGCCGAAGCGGATCGCCCTGGCCGCGGACCACCGCGGGTTCCCGCTCAAGCGCGCGCTGCGCGAGCGGCTCGAGCGCGCCGGCTGGGAGGTCGTCGACTTCGGCACCGACGGGCCCGCCCCGGTCGACTATCCCGACGAGGCGGGCCCGGCCGCCGACGCCGTCTCGCGCGGCGAGGTCGACCGCGCGATCGTGGCCTGCGGCTCCGCCAACGGCGTCGCCTACGTCGCGAACCGCTACCCGCGCGTGCGCGCGGCGATCGCGCTCGACCCGGAGATGGCCGAGATGGCGCGCCTGCACAACGACGCGAACGTGCTCTCGCTCTCGGCCGACCGGCTCGACGCGGACGCCGCCTGGCCGATCGTCGAGGCCTGGCTCGCGACCGGCTTCGAGGGCGGGCGCCACGCGCCGCGGATCGCGAAGATCGACCAGTACGCGCGCCGCGCCTGGCAGCGCGAGCTGGGTCGCACCGCCGCGGTCGACGAGACGGACCCGGCCATCGCGCAGCTCCTGCGCAGCGAGGCGCGGCGCCAGGCGCTCGGCCTCGAGCTGATCGCCTCCGAGAACTTCGTCTCCGAGGCCGTGCTCGAGGCGGTCGGCTCGGTGCTCACCAACAAGTACGCCGAGGGTTACCCCGGGCGCCGCTACTACGGCGGCTGCGAGGTGGTGGACGAGGTGGAGACCCTCGCGATCGAACGCGCCAAGGAGCTCTTCGGGGCCGAGCACGCCAACGTGCAGCCCCACTCGGGCTCGCAGGCCAACGAGGCCGTGTACCGGGCGGTGCTCGAGGTCGGCGACACGATCCTGGCCATGAACCTCGACCACGGCGGCCACCTGACCCACGGCTCGCCGGTGAACTTCTCGGGCAAGCTCTACCGGATCGTGCCCTACGGCGTGCGCCGCGACGACGAGCGCATCGACATGGAGGAGGTGCGCCGGCTCGCGCGCGAGCACCGCCCGAAGCTGATCCAGTGCGGGACCACCGCCTACTCGCGCGTCCTCGACTTCGACGCCTTCCGCGCGATCGCCGACGAGGTGGGCGCAGTCCTCTTTGCCGACATCGCGCACATCGCCGGCCTGGTGGCGGCCGGGGTCCATCCCTCGCCGATCGGCAAGGCCCAGATCGTCACCACCACCACGCACAAGACCCTGCGCGGGCCGCGCGGCGGCCTGATCCTCTGCGACGGGGCGTGGGCCCGGAAGATCGACTCGGCGGTCTTCCCGGGCGGGCAGGGCGGGCCGCTGCTGCACGTGATCGCCGGCAAGGCGGTGGCCCTGCGCGAGGCGGCGCGGCCCGAGTTCCGCCGCTACCAGCAGCAGATCGCCGCGAACGCCCGCGCGCTCGCGGAGGGCGTCGCCGCGCGTGGCTTCCGGGTCGTCGCGGGCGGCACCGACGTGCACCTCTTCCTGCTCTCGCTGGTCGGCCGCGAGGTCACCGGCAAGCAGGCCCAGGAGGCCCTCGACCGCGCCGGCATCACCGCCAACAAGAACATGGTGCCCTACGACCCCCGCAAGCCGGCCGTGACCTCCGGCGTGCGGATCGGGACGCCGGCGGTCACGACGCGCGGCATGAAGGAAGCGGAGATGGCGCAGATCGCCGAGCTCCTCGGGCGCGTGCTCGAGCGGCCCGACGACGCCGCGCGGCTCGCCTCCGTGCGCCACGAGGTCGAGGCCTTCTGCCGGCGCTTCCCGCTCTACCCCACGCGCTGGAGCGACACCGACTAGCCGATGCGCTGTCCCTACTGTGGCGACGATGCGAACCGCGTGGTGGACTCGCGCCTCGGCCGCGACGAGGCGGAGATCCGCCGCCGGCGCGAGTGCCTCGAGTGCGGGCGCCGCTTCACGACCCGCGAGCGCGTCGAGGACGTGCTCCCGAAGCTCGTGAAGCGCGACGAGCGGCGCGAGGACTTCGACCGCCGCAAGCTCCTGGCGAGCGTCGAGAAGGCGTGCGCGAAGCGCCCCGTCTCGATCGACGCGCTCGAGCGGCTCGCCGACCGCATCGAGAAGCGGCTCCAGGAGACCGGCCGGGCGGAGGTGGCGAGCGAGCTCGTGGGCGAGTGGACCCTCGAGGAGCTGTGCGCGGTGGACCTGATGTCGGCGGCCCGCTTCGCGTCGGTGTTCCGCGGCTTCGAGAGCGCCGGGGACTACGTGGACTTCTTCGCCGCGGCGCGCGCGCGTCGCTACGGGAGCGCCGCCGGCTCCGGGCTCGTCGTCGCGGAGGGCGGCGCCGAGCCCGAGGCGCCGCGGCGCCCGTCTTGACGCCGGAGCAGGCGATGCGGCTCGCGCTCGGGCAGGCGCGACGGGCCCTCGGCCGCACCTTCCCGAACCCGGCCGTGGGAGCGGTGGTGTTCCGGGGCGGGCGCGTGCTCGGGCGCGGCGCCACCCGCCCGCCCGGCGGGCCGCACGCGGAGATCGTGGCGCTCGCCCAGGCGGCGCGCCGGCACGGAGCCGCCGCGCTGCGCGGCGCGTCGCTGGCCGTGACCCTCGAGCCCTGCGCGCACCAGGGGCGCACGGGGCCGTGCACGGAGGCGCTCGTGCGCGCGGGCATCGCGCGCGTGTACCTCGGGCATCGCGATCCCGTGCGCCACGGGGCGGGCGGCGGCGTGCGGGCGCTGCGGCGCGCGGGCGTGGCCGTGCGCGAAGGCGTGCTCGAGGCCGCGTGCCGCGAGCAGCACCGGGGCTTCCTGTCGGTCGTGGAGCGCGGGCGGCCCTGGGTGACGCTCAAGCTCGCGGCCTCGCTCGACGGGCGGATCGCGACCGCGCGCGGTGAGTCACGCTGGATCACGGGCCCCGCGGCCCGTGCCTGGGTCCACCGCCTGCGCGCGCGCAGCGACGCGATCCTGGTCGGCTCGGCGACCGCGCTCGCCGACGACCCCGAGCTCAGCGCCCGCCGCGCCGGCCGGGTGGTGCGCCGGCCGCTGCGGGTGCTCGTGGACTCGCGCCTGCGCGTGCCGCCGCGGGCGCGCCTGTTCCGCGAGCACGCCGAGCGCACCTGGGTGCTGTGCAGCGCCGCTGCCCCCGCGCGCCGGCGCCGCGCGCTCGAGGCCTGCGGCGCACGCGTGCTCGCGCTGCGCCCGGGCCGGGCCGGGCGGCCCTCGCTGCACGCCGCCCTCGCGCGGCTCGGCGCCGAGGGGATCGGCACGCTGCTCGTCGAGGGCGGGGGCGTGCTGGCCGCCGCGCTCCTGCGCGCCGGGCTCGCCGACGACCTCGCCTGGCTGCTGGCGCCCCGCCTGCTCGGGGCCGAGGGACGCCCGGCGCTCGGCCCGCTCGGCGTCGCGCGGCTCGCCGCGGCGCCTCGCCTCGGGGATGCGCGCGTGCGCAGGATCGGCCCCGATCTGCTCGTCGAAGCACGCATCGGACCGGAGGAGGCGCGATGAAGCTCTACGCGAGCCGCCGCGACGCGGCGGGCCTGCGCTTCGCGATCGTGGTGTCGCGCTTCAACCACCTGCTCTGCGCGCGGCTCCTCGACGGCGCCGCCGGCGAGCTCGTGGCGCGCGGCGCCGATGCCGACGCGCTGCACGTGGCCTGGGTGCCGGGCGCCTTCGAGATCCCGCAGGCCGCGCGCACGCTGGCCGGCTCCGGGCGCTACGATGCGCTCGTGACCCTCGGCGTCGTGATCCGCGGCGGGACCCCGCACTTCGACTACGTGTGCCATGCCGTCACCGACGGCGTGCGCGAGGTGGTGCGCGACACCGGCGTGCCGGTGGCCTTCGGCGTGCTCACCTGCGACGACGTGGACCAGGCGCTCGCGCGCGCGGGCGGCGAGCACGGCAACAAGGGCGTCGAGGCGGCGCTCGCGGCGATCGAGATGGCGCACCTCGCCAAGGCGCTGCCGCGCCCGCCGGAGAGCGGGGAGCGGCCGCGGCGCCCGCGCAGCCCGGCGCCGCGCGGGGGGCCGCGCAGCCGCGGGCGGCCCCCGTGAGCAGCGCGCGGCGCAGCTCGCGCCAGGCGGCGCTCCAGGTGCTCTACGCCGCGGACCTCTCGGGCCGCGGCGAGGGGGGGCCCTCACCCGAGCGGGTCGACGCCGCCTTCGAGGCGATCGGCGACCACTTCGAGCTGCGCGAAGGCGCGCGCGCGTACGCGAAGGAGCTCGTGACCGGGGTGGCGCGGCACCGCGCGGAGATCGACGCGCTCCTGGCGGCGCACGCGACGCACTGGCGCGTCGAGCGCATGCCGGCCGTCGATCGCAACCTGCTGCGGCTCGCGGTCTACGAGATGGCCTGGGGCGGGACGCCGGCCTCGGTGGCGATCGACGAGGCGATCGAGCTCGCGCGCCGCTTCGGCAGCGACCGCTCGTCCGCCTTCGCGAACGGCGTGCTCGACGCGATCGGGCGGACGCTGGCGGCGCAGGCGCCGCCGGCGGAGGAGGGCTCGTGAAGTCGACGCTCGGCATCGAGGTCGAGGCGGAGCCCCTCTCGCGGCTCGCGGCCGAGGTGGCGGTGGCCGGCTTCTTCCGCGACCAGCGGCCGCTGCGCGGCGGCGCGGGCCACGCCGACTGGCGGCTGTGCGGGTGGGTGAGCGGCCTCGTCGGGGCGGCGCGGCTGTCGGGCGAGCCCGGCGAGGCGGCCCTGGTGCTGACCCAGGCGCGGCTCCAGGCGCCGCGGCTCGTGCTGCTCGGGCTCGGCTCGCAGGCGCGCTTCGGGCCCGAGGCGCACCGGGAGGCCGCGCGCGCCGCGCTCGAGCGGATCGTCGGGCTCGGGGCCGGTGTCGCCGCGATCGACCTGCCGCCGCCCCAGGGCGTCGACGCGCCGGAGCGGATCGCGGCGGGGCTCCTGGCCGGCGCGTGCGACGCGCTCGACCCCCGCTCGACGCGGGTGCTGCTGCGGATCGCGACCCCGGCCGGGCAGGCCGCGCGCTGGCGCGCCGCCTTCGAGCAGGGCGCCGCCTCGCTGCCCCGCGGCACGACCTCGATCAAGCTCGTCCGCCCGCCCGCTGCAGCGGCCGGCGCGGCCGGCACGCCCGGCCTGCGCAGCGCCCGACCGGGACGGGCCGAGGCGCCGTCGGCCTGAGCGGCGGGCGCCTTTCAAGTTGCCGGCGCGAGTACCCGAAAACGCCAGCGGATCCCCGCACGCGGGCGTGGGGGGCTCCCTGTCCTCGTCGCGTGTCGTTGCCAGGGGTGGAGCCGGATGAGCCTGGTCGGAAGCCTGGAGGATCTCGGGCTCGGCGAGATCCTGCAGATCGTCAGCCTGTCGGGGAAGTCCGGCGTGCTGTGGATCCGGTCCCGGCACGGCGAGGGCCACGTCGTGTTCAGCCGCGGCCTGATCCGGGGCGCCTCCGTGAAGGGCGGCCCCCGGGACCTGCACGACCTGGTGGCGGCGGCCGGCGTCCTGCCCGCGAAGGAGCTCCAGGCCCTCGAGCAGGCCGCGCGCGTGGAGGGCGTGGCGTTCGAGGCGCTCCTGTGCGCGCGCTCCTCGCTCGACCCGCGCGCGCTCGACGAGCTGCGAGCCCGGCACGTCGAGGAGACCGTGCTGCGCATGTTCGGCTGGCTCGCGGGCGACTTCAGCTTCGAGATCCGCGAGGAGCCGCGCGGGCTCGACATCGCCGAGGAGCTCCTGCTCCGCACCGGGATCAACGCCCAGTTCCTGGCCCTCGAAGGCACCCGGGTGCGCGACGAGAGCGGAGGCGGGGAGGGCGGCGTCCCCGAGGCCGGCGCGGACGACGAGACCTCGTTCGCCGATCTGGCGGGCGGGGACGACGACGGCGCCCCCGAGCTCGTCCTGACCGCCGACGACGAGCTCGAGACCGAGGCCGTGCCCGCGGGCAGCGACGAGGACGGGGCGCCGATCGCGGTCGCCGCGGCCGCTCCTTGGCCTGCCGCGCGGCCGCCGGCCGTGGTGGCGCCGATCGAGGGCGAGCTGCTCGACGAGGCCGAGGAGCCTCCCGCCGAGCCCGCGCGCTTCGACGGGGCGAGCCTCGAGGGGCCGGCCGAGCTCCAGATCACCGTGCTCGAGCTGCTCGACGGCGAGGTGGGCCAGGACGAGCTGCCCGCGGTGCTGCCCCGGAACGGCGGGGCTGCCGACGACGAGCCGACCCTGAGCGCGGGCCTCGCGGCCGCAGTGCCGGGAAGCGGGCGTCGCGCACCCGCCTTCGGGGCCGGACCCGTGCCGGTCGTCGTCGTGGATCGCGAGCTCGTGGTCCTCGAGTGGGTGAAGCGGGCGCTCGCGCCGCTGCCGGTGCGCGCGCACATCTTCCAGCGCTCCGAGCAGGCGATCGCACGGATCCGCCAGTACGTCGCGCGCGGCGAGCTGCCGCTCGTGCTGCTGACCAGCGGCACGCCGGCCGATCCGGTGTCGGGCGCACGCGACTGGTCCGAGATCGCCGCGCGCCTGCGCGCGCAGGTCCCGAACCTGCCGCTCGTGCTGCTCGCCGCGCCGGACGCCGCCGTCGCGCCGGCCAACGAGCGGGCGGTCCCGGATGCGCAGGCGGTGCGCCCGGACCTGACCACCCTCTCCGACGAGCGCGCCCGCGAGCGCCGCGAGACGCTGGCCGCCGAGCTGCGCGGGGCGCTCGAGCGCGCGCACGGGAAGGCCGCGCCGCGCGCGCCCGCCGACCGCTCGGGCCTGACCGGGCCGGGCGGAGCCCCGCACGAGGAGCCCGCCGACGCGCTGCGCAGCCTGCGCGAGGTGAGCGCGCGGCTGCGCGATCCCTCCTCGCGCGGCGACGTCCTGCGGCTCCTCCTCGAGTACGCGGCGCGCAGCTTCGAGCGCGTGGCGATCTTCGCGGTGCGCGACGGGGAGGCCTTCGGCGTGGCCCAGGTGGGCCTGCCCCGCGCCGGCGGCCCCGACGACGTGGACCTGCGCCGCATCCACTTCCCGGCCGACGAGCCGGCCTGGTTCCGCAAGGTGCTCGAGGCGCGGGCCGCGCTGCGCGCGGCGCCGGGCGACGACGGCGACCGCGACCTCGCGAGCCGGCTCGGGCGGGCCGCGCCCGCCGAGGCCTACGTCGCGCCGATCGAGAGCGGCGAGCGCATCGCCGCGGTGCTCTACGCTGACAACCTCGCGTCGCGCCGGCCGCTCGGCGACACGAGCGCGCTCGAGGTGGTGCTCCACGAGGCCGGGCTCGCGCTCGAGCGCGCCGTGCTCGAGCGGGCGCTCGAGCAGGCCGAGGGCGAGCGCTCCACGGCCGATCCGGATCCCTTCTGAACCTCCGCGAGCACGTCCCCGCGCGCTCCTAAAGCACCTCCCCCGCCGGGCCGATGAGCGGGGCGGCCGGGACGCAGGGCGCCCCGGCGCGGGCGGGGTGCGACGCGTGCAGCACATCCTGATCGTGGAAGACTCGCCGACCATGCGCTCGCTGGTCGTCTCCGCGCTCGAGGAGCTCGGCCGGCCGATCCGGGTCACCGAGGCGGCGAGCGGCTTCGAGGCGCTGCGTGCGCTGCCCCGCGACCACTACGACCTGATCGTCACCGACATCAACATGCCCGACATCAACGGCCTCGAGCTGGTGTCCTTCGTGCGGCGCAACGCGGCCTACCGGGCCATCCCGCTGCTGATCATCTCGACGGAGGGCTCCGAGCGCGATCGCCTGCGCGGCCTCGAGCTCGGCGCCGACGCCTACCTGGTGAAGCCGTTCGAGCTGGACGCGCTGCGCCGCACCGCACGGGAGCTGCTGGCGAAGGCGCGGGAGGAGTAGCTCCCGATGGCGGCGCGCCGCACGCGATCGCCCGCGCGCAGCAAGGCGGCGCGCGAGTTCGTGTCGGAGGTCGAGGACCTCCTCGAGCGGATGCGCGCGGACCTCGCCGACCTCGGCGACCAGCGCGCCGGCGGCGGCGAGCTCGAGCCCGAGCTGGTGAACCGCCTGTTCCGCTCCGCCCATACGCTGAAGGGCGTCGCGGGCATGTTCGGCTTCGAGGGCATCGGCGGGCTCGCCCACCGCCTCGAGGACGTGCTCGACGACCTGCGCATGGGTCGCCTCGGCCCGGGCGCCCCGGCGCTCGACCTGCTCGACGAGGCGGTCGCGGTGCTCACGGTCGAGGTCGAGGCGGCCGGGCGCGGCGCCGCCCGGCCCGAGGGCGGCGCCGAGCTCGCGGGGCTCCTCGCGCGCATCGAGGCCGCGCGCGCGGCGAGCCCCGAGGCCGCCGGGCCGGATCTCCCGTGGCTCGACCCGGCCCTCCTGCGTTCGCTCACCGAGTACGAGGAGCACCGCCTGCGCGAGAGCCTGCGCCGCGGCCGCGCGATCCACCTGGTCGAGGCCGGCTTCGAGCTGCTCGCCTTCGAGGAGGGGCTCGCCACGCTCAGCGAGGCCGCCCGCGCCCAGGGCGAGGTCCTCTCCACGCTGCCCGCCCCGGGCGACCAGCCCGAGGCCCAGATCCGCTTCTCCCTGCTCGTCGCGAGCGACCACGACCTCGCGAGCTTCGAGCGCCGCCTCGACCTCCCGCACGCCACCGTCCGCAACCTCCATCCCGGCAACGCTGGAACTGCGTCCGCTCCAGCAACGACACAGAGCAGCGCGCAGGGGAGGCGCCCTGCACGCGCAGCCGCCGAAGGCGGCGGAGCGCGCAGCGAGCCGCAGGCGAGCGAAGCCCATCAGGACGTCCCCGAGGCTTGGCAAGTTCATCCGAAGGACGGCCTCGAAGGCCGTCCTTCGGATGCATCCGCGGAGACAGAGGACCACGACCCCCACCGCCCCGCCGACGACCTCGAGTCCCTGAAGTCGATCAGCGAGACCGTCCGCGTCGACATCCGCAAGCTCGACGAGCTGATGAACCTGGTCGGCGAGCTCGTGATCCAGCGCGGCGCGATCGGCGCGCTGATCGACCAGCTGCTGCTCGAGCCGCGCGCGGCGCGCCTCGGCCGCGAGCTCGCGAAGGTCCACAAGGCGCTCGACCGCAAGCTCCAGGAGCTCCAGGCCGGCGTGCTCGAGGTGCGCATGGTGCCGCTGCGCCAGGTGTTCGAGAAGCTCTCCCGGGTGGTGCGGCGCCTGCGCCGCGACTGCGGCAAGGACGTGCGGCTCGAGATCCGCGGCGGCGACACCGAGCTCGACAAGCTGATCGTCGAGGAGCTGGCCGACCCGCTCATGCACGTGGTGCGCAACGCCTTCGACCACGCGATCGAGCCGGCCGCGGAGCGGGCGGCGGCGGGCAAGCCGGCGGAGGGCACGATCCGCATCGAGGCGCACCAGCGCGGCAGCCACGTCGTGATCCAGGTCTCGGACGACGGGCGCGGCGTCGACCTCGAGGCCGTGCGCGCGCGGGCCGTCGCGCGCGGGCTCGTCGACGCCGACGCGGCGCTCAGCGCCAAGGAGACGCTCGACCTGATCTTCCTGCCCGGCTTCTCGACCCGCGACGCCGTCACCGAGACCAGCGGGCGAGGCGTCGGGATGGACGTGGTGCGCGAGAACGTGACGAGCCTTGGCGGGCTGGTCCACGTCGAGTCGCGGCGCGGGCACGGGACCACCATCTCGCTGACGTTGCCGATCACGCTCGCGATCATCCAGGCGCTGGTCGTGGGCGTCGGCGAGCAGCGCTTCGCGATCCCGCTCACCTCGGTCCTCGAGTCGCTGCTGGTCGACGACGTCGAGATCCTGCGCAGCGAGGGCCGCGAGCTCCTGAACCTGCGCGGCGAGCCGCTCCCGCTGCGGCGGTTGCACGCGGAGTTCGGGCTGCCCGCCCCGGCCCCGGGCGCCCGCCAGGCGGTGGTGGTCGTGGGCCTCGGCGACGTGCGGGCGGGCCTGCTCGTGGAGCGCCTCGAGGGCCAGCAGGACGCGGTCATCAAGCCGATCCAGGGCCCCGTGCGCAGCGTGCGCGGCATCGCCGGCGCCACCGAGCTCGGCGACCGCGGCACCGTGCTGGTCGTCGACGTGGCCGCCCTCGTCGAGGACGCCGGGCGCCGCCGGGAGGCCGCGTGACGCGCGCGGAGGCCACCGGGCCCGTGGAGGAGGCGGCCTTCGTCGAGCGCTGGGACGACGTGGCCCGGCGCGCCGCCCGCCGGATCGCCGGCCGTGCCGGCGACGAGGCGCCGGCCGAGCTGCGCGAGCTGCTCGTGATCTGGCTCGACGGCGACCCCTACGCGCTGCCCATCGAGCGCGTGCGCGAGATCGTGCGGCTGCGCCCGATCACGCCCGTGCCGCGCGTGCCCGACGCGGTGCGCGGGGTGCTCTCCCTGCGCGGCGAGATCGTCCAGGTGCTCGACCTGCGCCTGCGGCTCGGCCTGCCGCCCGCGGCGCTCGACGCGGCCCGCCGCCGGCAGCGGATCGTGGTGCTCCACGCCGAGGACGGGCAGCTCGCGGGCCTGCTGGTGGACCGGGTCAGCGAGGTGCTGCGCACCCCGGCCGAGGCGCTGCGCGCACCCGCGGCGCGCGAGGCCGAGGCGGTGGTCGCGCTGGTGCCCCACGGTGAGCGCTTCGTGTCGCTCTTCGACGTCGACCGCCTGCTCGAGCTCGAGCGGCGCGTCGAGCGGAGCGCCGTCCCGTGAGCCCGGCCTCCGACGACGCGCCCGTCGAGCTGGCGTGCTTCGAGGTGCACGGGCAGCCCTACGGGATCGACGTCCAGCACATCCGCGAGATCGTGCGCGCGCAGACGGTGACCCCGCTGCCGCGCGCGCCCGGGCTGATCGAGGGGGTCATCGACCTGCGCGGCACGATCGTGCCGGTGATCGACGCGGGCCGCGCGCTCGGCGACCACCCGAGCCAGGAGGGACCGCGGGCGCGGATCGCGATCCTCGAGCTCGACGGGCTGGTCTTCGGGCTGCGGGTGGACGCCGCGGCCGACGTGGTGGCGGTGGCGGCCGGCGACGTGGGCGAGCCCCCGCCGCTCGTCTCCCAGGCCGGCTACGAGACGGTACGGGCGGTGGTCCGGCGCGCCGACGGGCTTCCGACGCTGGTGCTTTCGCTCGAGCATCTGCTCGAGAGCGTGTACCGCTCGGCCCTCGGGGGCCGCGAGCCGCCGGGTCCCGAGCGGGCGGAGCCTGCGGAGCCCTAGCGTGGGGCGGGGCCGGCTCCCCTCGATCGGCAGCAGTCGGCGCAGGGGCGCGGGAAGCGGGCCCCGGCGGCGCGGGCGGCGCTCAGTCCCCGGCCGGAGCGGCCGATGAGAGCAGGGGATCGGCAGCCAGGCCGCGGATCGGGCTCGCCCGGGCGCGGACGCGAGAGGAGTCGGCGATGATCGCGGCGTGTCCGAAGTGCCACACGCGCTACCGCGTGCAGCCCGAGCAGCTCGGCCCCGACGGCGCCCGCCTCCGCTGCAGCTCCTGCAACGCCGTCTTCCGGGTCCGCGCCCCCGCACCGGCACCCGCACACGCACCCGCTCCGGCCGCGTCCGAACGAGGCGCGTCTGGTGAAGCCCCGCACGAAGCGCGTCCGCCTGGCAGCACGCCGGGCGGGCGCGCCGCGAGCGAAGGTGGCGGAGCGCGCAGTCTGCAAGCGCGCGAAGCGAGCGCGCTGCACGGCCCGGCCGAGCGGAGCGCCTCGGGAGCGCGGGCGAGCGAAGCCCGCCGGGACGCCGCCGAGGCCCGGCAGGTCCCTCGCAGCGAGGGCCTCGAAGACCGCCGCTCCGATCCGTTCGCACACCGACAGGGCCCGGTGTCGGATCCGGCTCCCGAGCCCGGCCCCCGCTACGACCGCGAACGCCTCGTCGTCGTCGCCCACGCCGACCCCGACGCCGCCAAGAGCGTCGCCGAAGCGCTCGAGGAATGGGGCCTCGAGACGCTCGTCGCCTGCGACGGCGTCGAGGCCATGCTCGCGATCCAGCGCGCGCTGCCGCGCGCCGTCGTGCTCGACGCGGCGCTGCCCAAGATGTACGGCTTCCAGGTCTGCGAGATCGTGAAGCGCAACGAGAGCCTGCGCGAGACGCGCGTCGTGCTGGTCGGCGCGATCCACAAGGAGGAGCGCTACCGACGCGCGCCGAGCGACCTCTACGGCGCCGACGTCTACGTCGAGCCCCCCGACCTTCCCGACGCGCTGCTCGAGATCCTGACCCGCTTCGGCCTCCCCCTCCGTGCCGACGCCGCCCCGAGCCCGCTGCGCCCCGCCGCCCCCTACGGCCACGTGGCCCGCGGCGCCGGCCTGCGCGACTCCCGGACCGAGCCCCTCCTTGGCGAGGAGCCCGCGCCCGCGGCGCATCCCGAGCCCCCCCGCGACGACGGGCCCGCGCGCGACGTCACGCGCGAGGCGCCCCCGCGCGGCAGCGCGCCGGGTGGGCGTTCCGCGAGCGCGCCTGCCCCGGCCCCGCGCCCGCTCGTCCAGCCCGCGGACCCCCTCGCCGCCGAGCGCGCCAAGGCCGAGCGCCTGGCCCGCATCATCGTCTCGGACATCGTGCTCTACAACCCGGAGAAGTTCGCGGCGGCCGCGCGCGCGGGCGGCGACGTCGCGGTCGCCATGCGCGACGAGCTGGAGGAGGGCCGGGCCCTGTTCCGCGATCGCATCGACGCCCAGGTGCGCGCCGAGCGCGACCACCTGGCGGAGGAGCTCGGCCGGGCGGCCCGGGCGCGGGGCGGGCGGTGAACGTCGCGGACCCCCGGGATCGCGCGAGCATCCTCGAGGATCTCGCCAGCACCGACGAGGAGCTCCGGCGACTCGCCGTCGAGCGGTTGCCGCTCCTGCCCGCCCCCGAGGCACTGCCGATCCTGGCCGGCCGGCTCGGCGACGCGAGCTGGCGCGTGCGCAAGAGTGCGGTCGAATGCCTGGTGCAGGCGCCCGAGGACTGGCCGCTCGCGAGCCACCTGCTGGCCGCGCTGGCCGACGACGAGAACCCCGGCCGCCGGAATGCCGCGGTCGAGGCGCTGGTGCGCATCGGCCCGCGCATGATCGAGCCGCTCCTCGGCGCGGCCGGGAGCCCCGACGTCGACGTGCGCAAGCTGGTCGTCGACACGCTGGCCGGGATCGGCAGCGAGCGGGCGGTGCCGCAGCTCGTGGGCATGCTCGACGACCCGGACCCGAACGTGCGCGCGGCCACCGCCGACGCGCTCGGCGCGATCGGCGGTGGCGAGGCGGTGCGGGCGCTCTGCGGGCTCGCGCTCGGCGCGGACCACGACACGCTCGTGCGTTTCTCGGCGCTGCGCGCGCTGGCGCGGCTCGAGACGCCGCTGCCGGCCGCGGCGCTCAAGTCCGCGCTCGCCGACCCGGTGCTGCGCCCGGTCGCCTTCGCGGTGCTCGGACACGGCGACGAGCCGGAGTCCGCCGACGCCCTGCTCGCCGGCCTCGCCGCGCCTTCGCGGAGCTCCCGCGAAGCGGCCATCGAGGCACTGCTGCGGGTGGCCGCGCGCGCCGACGCCGCGACCGCCGAGCAGCTCCTCGGCCGCGTGCGGCGGGCGGCGCTCGCCGCTCCCGCCTGCATCGAGGACGCGATCGAGCGGCTGGCGGACGCCGAGCTCGGGGTGCGGCTCCTGCTGGTGCAGTTCCTCGGCGTCGTGCGCGCGCCCGCGAGCGTCGCGGCGCTGCTCGGCGCCGCGCAGGACGAGGCGCTCACGGAGGTGGCGCTCGCCACCCTCACCGGCTTCGGCGACGACGTGGAGGCGCTGCTCGACGAGCGCTGGCCCGCGCTCCCCGTCGAGGCGCGGGCGCACGCCTGCGAGCTGCTCGGCCGCCGCACGAGCGCGCTCGGCACGGCGCGGCTCGTGGCGGCCCTCGACGACCTCGACCCGACGGTGCGGATCGCGGCCGCGCGCGGACTCACGCGCCGCGCGGATCCGCTCGCCCTGCGCGCGCTGGTCCGGCGGCTCGAGGCGACCGCCCACGATCCCGAGCCCGAGGCGCAGGACGAGCGCGAAGCCGTGACCGGAGCGCTGGTCGCGATCGCGATCGCCGCGGCCGAGGACGCGCGGCGCACCACCCTCGAGATCCTGGCGGCGGGCTTCGACGGGGCGGCGGAACCGGTGCGCCTCGCGGTGGCGTGCGTGCTGCGCGAGGTCGCCGGCCCCGAGCACGCCGAGCACATGTCGCTGCTCGTGCAGGACCCGAGCCCCGTCGTGCGTCGCGCGGCGGTGGCCGCGCTGGCCCGGATGGGCGCAGCGTCCGCTGCCGAGATGCTGCACCTGGCGCTCGCCGACGAGGACGCGGCCGTGCGCATCGCCGCCGCCTCGGCGCTCGGCGAGGCGCCCGACATCCACACGCTTCCCGACCTCGAGCGCCTGCTCGCGGACGACGACGCGGGCGTGCGCGCGGCGGGAGTCCGCGCGCTCGCTGCGCTGCCGCCCGCGCTGCTCGCGGACGCCGCGGTGCGCGAGCGGGTCGCGGCCTTGCTCAGCGGCGCACTCGGCGACGTCGCGCCGGTCGCGATCGCGGCCGTCGAGTCCTTCGAGCGGGTCGGCGGCTCGCTCGGGCTCGCGCCGGTCCGCACCGTGATCGCGCACGCCGACCCGGAGGTCGTGCAGAGCGTGGTGCGCTGCCTCCAGCGCCACGGCGCCGAGGACGACGTGCAGGCCCTGCTGCCGCTGCTCGGGCACCCCCACTGGGCCGTGCGTGCCGACGCGATCCAGGCCTTCGGCGAGCGCCGCATGCGCTCGGCGCTGCCGCCGGTGCTCCGGCGCCTCGAGCTCGAACAGGACGAGTTCGTGCGCGACGTGCTGCTGCGCACGCTCGCGCGACTCGAGGAGGGCTAGCCGCTGCCATGGGAGGGGAGCGACCGGCCGAGGTCGCGATGAGCGACGCGGAGTTCCGCATGCTGACGGAGCTCTTCCGCTCGCACTGCGGCCTGCACTTCGGGAGCGAATCGCGCTACCTGCTCGAGCGGCGGCTCGGACGCCGGCTCCTCGAGCTCGGCCTGCGCAGCTTCACCTCCTACCACTACACCCTGCGCAGCGACACCAGCGGGGAGGGAGAGCTCGCCTGGGCCATCGACCACCTCACCACCAACGAGACCTACTTCCTGCGCGAGCGCCAGCAGCTCGAGGCGCTGGTGCAGGAGATCCTGCCCTCGCTCCAGGCGCGGCGCGGCGGGCGGGAGGGCGGCGCGGTGTCGATCTGGTGCGCCGGCTGCTCGAGCGGCGAGGAGCCCTACTCGATCGTCATGCTGGCCGCCGAGGCCGGTCTCGAGCCCGGCCGCGACCTGCGCGTCTACGCCTCCGACATCTCGCGCCAGATGCTGCACAAGGCGCGCCGCGGGCTGTACCGCGAGGCCTCCTTCCGCCAGACCGAGCCGTGGCTGCGCCAGAAGTACTTCGTCGAGAAGGACGGCCAGTTCCGGATCGCCGACGAGGTCAAGCGTCACGTCAACTTCGCGCACCTGAACCTGCTCGACGAGAAGCGCATCGCCCTGCTCGGCGTGCTCGACGTCGTGCTGTGCCGTAACGTGATCATCTACTTCGACCTCGAGACCAAGCGGCGCGTGGTCGGGACCTTCCACGACAAGCTGCGTCCGGGCGGGTACCTGCTGCTCGGGCACTCCGAGTCGCTGATCAACCTCTCGACCGATTTCGCGCTCGAGCACCTCCGTCACGACATGGTGTATCGACGGCCGGCGGAGAGCGACCCCTGGCACGAGACGGCCGAGCGCACGCTGCTGGCCGTGGACCGGGGGCCGCGATGAAGGCCCAGCAGAAGATCCGCGTGCTGGTGATCGACGACTCGGCCTTCAGCCGCCGCACGATCGCGCGGATGCTGGAGCGCTCGCCCCTCTGCGAGGTGGTGGCGGCGGCCGCGGACGGCGAGGAGGCGCTGCGCCAGACCCTGCGCCTCGAGCCCGACCTGATCACGCTCGACCTCGAGATGCCGCGCATGGACGGCTTCACCTTCCTGCGCCTGGTGATGAGCCGCTGCCCGACGCCGGTGATCGTGATCAGCGGCCGCAAGGGCGACCAGGACGTGTTCCGTGCCCTCGACTTCGGCGCGGTGGACTTCATCGCGAAGCCGACGCCGCGCGCCGGGCCCGAGCTCGAGCAGATCGAGCAGGAGCTGCTGCGCAAGGTGCACGCCGTGCGCGAGCTGCGGATCGAGAAGGTGCGCGAGCGGCTGGAGGCCCAGCCGGCGGTACGCGTGCCGGTGCCGCGGGCGTCCTCGGCGCCGCAGCTGGTGGCGGTGGGCTCGTCGACCGGCGGGCCGGCGGCGCTGATGCAGATCCTGGGCTCGTTCGTGCGCGCTCCGGGCGCGTCGCTGGTCGTGGCGCAGCACATGCCGGCCGGCTTCACGCGCGGCTTCGCGGAGCGGATCCACCGGCTCACGCCCTTCGAGGCCCGCGAAGCGGAGGACGGCGACGAGCCGGGGCCGGGTCGTGTGCTGGTGGCGCCCGGCGGCCAGCACCTCGAGTTCGAGCGCAGCGGCGGCCGCACGGTGGTCCGCCTCGTCGCGGCCGCGCCCGCCGACAAGTACGCGCCCTCCGTGGACCGCCTCTTCGCGTCCGCGGCCAAGCACTATGGCGGCAGCGATCTCCTGGCGATCGTGCTGACCGGGATGGGCGACGACGGGCGCCGCGGGGTCGCGGCGGTCAAGGCCGCCGGCGGGCGCGTGGTGGCGGAGTCGGAGGAGACGGCGGTGGTCTTCGGGATGCCGCAGCAGGCGATCCGAAGCGGCGCCGTCGACGCGGTGCTGCCGCTGGCGCAGATCCCGGTGGCCATCGAGTCGGGCGTCGAGGCGGCGATGGCGATCCCAGGGGCTCGGAGGGGGCCAGCATGAGCGAGAAGCGCGAGGGGTTGTTCGCCCGGGCGGAGGAGGTGCTCGGGCTGTTCCGCAAGGGCGCCGAGTTCACCCAGGAGCTGATCCGCGAGAACGAGCGGCTGCGGCGGGAGCTGGCGCGCCTGGAGGGCCAGCAGCTCGCGGCCTCCGACGAGCAGGCCTGGGAGAAGCTGCGCGGCGAGCTGCTCGCGCGCATCGAGAGCCTGGAGGGCGAGCGCACCGGCATACTCGAGCGCCTGCGCCAGGTCGAGGACGAGAACCAGCAGTTCACGGCCCGCTACATCGAGATCGAGGAGGAGAACAACAACCTCGCCAGCCTCTACGTGGCGAGCTTCCAGCTCCACTCGACCCTGCACCTCCAGGAGGTGCTGCAGATCATCGTCGAGATCGTGATCAACCTGATCGGCGCCGAGGTCTTCGCGATCTACGTGCTCGACGAGAAGACGAGCGTGCTCTCGCCGGTCGCCTCCGAGGGCGCCGTGCTCGGGGCCTTCCCGATCTGCCGGCTCGGCGAGGCGACGGTGGGCACGGCGGTGCAGAGCGGCGAGACGGTCTGCGCCGAGTCGCTCGACGCGGGCGAGCCGGGCCAGCCGATCGTCGCGATCCCGCTGCGCGTGCAGGAACGGCCGATCGGCGCGATCGCGATCCAGCGCCTGCTCCAGCAGAAGGACGGCTTCTCGCCCCTGGACCACGAGCTGTTCACGCTGCTCGCCGGGCACGCCGCCACCGCGATCTTCGCGGCGCGGCTGTACTCGCAGTCGGAGCGCAAGCTCAACACGATCCAGGGCTTCATCGACCTGTTGACCAAGTGAGGGGCGGCGCCATGACCCGTCATCGCATCCTGATCGTCGAAGACAGCCCCACGATGCGGCAGCTCCTGGTGTTCGCCCTGAAGCGCCTCAAGGACGTCGACATCGTCGAGGCCCAGGACGGCATGGACGGCCTGCGCAAGGTGACCAGCGACCACTTCGACCTGGCGCTCGTGGACATCAACATGCCCGTGATGGACGGCCTGAAGCTGATCAGCCTGATCCGCGGCGAGGAGGGCCTGAAGGGCATGCCGATCATCGTGATCACGACCGAGGGTGCGCGCGAGGACCGCGAGCGCGCGCTGGCGCTCGGCGCCGACGAGTACCTGACCAAGCCGATCCAGGCCAACAAGGTGCTGCAGGTGGCCAAGGCCCTGCTGAAGCTCGGGTGAGGACGCCGTGACGCACCCCGACACGACTCCGCTCGCCACCGTGACCGGCCCGAGCGGCCGGCGCCTGCTCTGGCGCGTCACGCTGCTCCTGGCGCTCTCGGCCCTGGTCAACGTGGTCGTCTTCGGGTTCTTCCTGGCGCGGCTGCTCGACTGGACGCCCGACGTGTGGCGCACCTTCGCAGTCATGGTCGGAATCGGGATCGTGCTGCTGCCGGTGATCGCGCAGCGCTTCCAGCCGAGCCTGCGGGCGCTGTGCCGCTGGCTCGACCGCCGCAGCGGCAGCCCCGAGGAGGACCTCCGCGCCTTCGCGGCCACCATCGGGATCGGCCGCGAGGTGCTGCGCAACTCGCTCCTCCTGTGGCCGCTCAGCGCGCTCGCCGTCGCGGTCGCGATGCGGCTCCTCGAGCCCTCGGTGAGCGTGCTCGACGGGCTCACCCTGCTGGCGGCCGGGTCGTTCGCCGCCGTCTTCTCGCTGCCGGCGGTGAGCTTCCTGATCCAGCGCGAGGTCGCGCCGATCCGCCGCCATCTGGCGCTGGCGATCGACGACCCCGACCGGCGTGCCTCCGCCGTGCGTGGCGTGGCGATCGGGGTGCGGCTCCAGGGCACCGTGGTCGTGACGACCCTGATCCCGGTGTTCGCGATGCTCTGCGTCGCCCACCGCGAGGTGGCGACCGCGGTCGACTCGTTCGCGCACGCCCGCCAGCAGGAGTGGCTCGCCACGGCCGCGGGCGCCGTCGGGCGCGGCGTGACCCCGGCCGGCGCGCCGGTCTCGCCGACGGCGGGCCGCTGGCTGCTGCTCGACGACGGCGGCCGCACGCTCGCCGCGGGTGGGGCATCGGCGGCGGCCCTGGACCCCGCGGCGCTCGGCTCGCTCGCCGCCGAGACGGGCAGCGGCCGCACCGGCTCGGAGCTCTTCGCCTGGCAGCGCGTGGCGCCCGAGGGCCCGGTGCTGGTCGCGCTGCTGCCGACCCACGCGCTCGGGGCCGGCCCGGGCGCGCTCTCGGTCGAGCTCGCGATGCTGCTCGCCACCGGCCTCGTGCTCGCCTGCTCGGCCGCCTGGCTGATGGGGCGCGAGATCGGGCGGGGCATCGCGGCGCTGCGGGTCGAGGCCGGCCGCATCGCGGCGGGCGATCTCTCGCGGCCGGAGGTCTTCGAGTCCGACGACGAGCTCGGCGAGCTCGCGCGCGCCTTCGACCGCATGCGCCACGCGCTGCGCGAGACGGTGGCGCGCGTCGCGCAGGCGGCGGACCGCGTCGACCACGCGGCCGCCGAGCTCGGCGCGGTCGGCTCGGCGGTCGCCACCGCCGCCGGCGAGCAGGAGCGCGCGATCACGCAGGCCCGCGAGTCGACCGACACCGTGCAGGAGCAGGCGGGTGGGATCACCGCCTCGGCGCAGGAGCTGTCCGCGTCGGTGGAAGAGTCCTCGAGCTCGATCCTCGAGATGGGCGCGGCCGGCGAGGAGCTGAGCCAGACCGCCTCGCTGCTCTCGGGCAAGGTGGACGAGGTCTCGACCTCGATCGAGCAGATGATCCGCAGCGTGACCGGGATGGCGCGCAACGTGGACGGCCTCTCGGACGCCGCCCTGGAGACGCAGTCGTCGGTCGACGAGATGGCGGGCTCGATGCGCGAGGTGAACACCAACGCGGCCGAGACGGCGCGCCTCTCCGCGCAGGTGGTCTCGGTGGCCGAGGGCGGGCGCGAGAAGGTGCAGGAGACGATCGCCGGCATGGAGGCGATCCGTGACGCCACCGACACCGTCGAGCAGGTGATCCGCGGGCTCGGCGGCCGCGCCAAGGAGATCGGCGCGATCGTGGACGTGATCGACGACGTCGCCGACGAGACGAACCTGCTCGCGCTCAACGCCGCCATCATCGCGGCCCAGGCGGGCGAGCACGGGCGCGCGTTCTCGGTGGTCGCCGAGGAGATCAAGGAGCTCGCCGACCGCGTGATGGCGAGCACCAAGGAGATCGGCTCGCTGATCCGCTCGGTGCAGGACGAGAGCAGCGCGGCGATCGCGGCGATCGAGCGCGGCAGCGCGAGCGTGTGGACCGGGGTCGAGCGCTCGGCAGAGGCCGGCGAGTCGCTGGAGGCGATCACGCGCACCGCGCGCGAGAGCGGCCAGCGCATCGCCGAGATCGTGCACGCCGTGCAGGAGCAGGCGCGCGCGGCCGATCACGTGCGCGGCCTGATGGACCGGGTCCGCGTCAGCATCGACCAGCTGCGCCACGCGACGGGCGAGCAGGAGCAGGGCAACGAGGTGGTGCTGCGCGGCACGTCCACGATGCGTGACGTGGCCCAGCAGGTGCACCGCACCACCGAGGAGCAGGCGCGCGGCGGCAACCAGATCCGCTCGGGCATCGAGGTGGTGCGCCAGGCGGTGGAGCGCATCGACCAGGCGCTCCAGGACCAGGCGGCCGCCTGCCGCCAGTCGGCCGCGTTCATGGGGCGCGTGTCGGATGCGGCGCGCGCCAACCACGAGGCCGCCGCGCAGGCGGAGCACTCGGCGGGCGAGCTGCGCGCGGCCGCGGGGACGCTGCGCGAGGAGATCCAGCGCTTCCGCCTGTAGGCGCGGTCTGCTATGGAAGCGCGCCATGCGCCGCGCGTCTCCGCTTCCGGCCCCCCGGCTCGCCCGTGCGCCCCTCCGCGGCCTCGCCGTCGTCCTGCTCGCGGCGCTGGCGGGCTGCTCGGGCTATCACGTGGTCGGCGCCCGCACCGGCCTCGGCGACGTGCGCCGCGTCGCCGTCGAGCCGCTCGCCAACCGCTCCTACGAGCCCGGCATCGAGCGCATGGTGACGGCCGCGCTGGTGCGCGAGTTCCAGCGCCGCGGCGGGGCGTCGGTGGTGCGCGATCCGGCCGGCGCCGACCTGGTGCTCTCGGGGGCGGTGGAGCCGGTCCTCACGCGCTCGCGCAGCTTCTCGTCCGTCGAGCTCGCGCTCGAGTTCGAGGTGGAGCTCGCGGTGGAGCTCGTCGCACGCCGCGCCGACGGCAGCGAGGTCGCCATCGACGGCAGCGTGCTCCGCGACTGGGAGCTGTACCTGGCCAGCGCCGACATCGAGGTGGAGCGCAAGAACCGCGACGAGGCGCTGCGCCGGCTCTCGGCGCTGCTCGCGACGCGCGTCCACGACGCGCTCTCGGAGCGCCTCGCGGCGGAGCCGTGACCCCCGACGAGCTGGCGGCGGAGCTCGGCGCCGGCCGCGTGCGGCCGGCCTACCTGCTGGCGGGCGGCGAGCCGCTGCTGCGCGACGACGCGCTGGCCGGCCTGCGCGCGGCGGTGCTCGCCGGCGCCCCTGCCGACTTCAACCTCGACCGCCTCGAGGGCGACCAGGCCACCCCGGGGCAGCTCGCCGACGCGCTGCGCACGCTCCCGATGCTGGCGCGGCGGCGGCTCGTCTGGCTGCGCGAGCCGGCGGGAGGGCGCGGCGCCTGGAAGGCGCTCGCCGAGGCGCTCCCGGCGCTGGTGCGCGCGCTCCCGGACGACGCGCCCGCCGTGCTGGTGGTGAGCGCCGGCCCGCCCGATCGCCGGCTCGCGTGGGTGAAGGCCTTCCAGGTCGAGCCGGCGGCGCTGGTCGCCTGCGAGGCGCCGACCCAGGCGCGCGAGCTGGCGGCCTTCGCGCGCCAGGAGGCGAAGCGGCTCGGCCTGAAGCTCACCGCGGATGCGGCCGACGACCTCGCCGAGCGCGTCGGCCCCCACCTCCTGCGCCTGCGCAACGAGCTCGAGAAGGCCGCGCTGCTCGCGGGCCCGGGCCAGCCGATCACCGCCGCGCACGTGCGGGAGGGCGTCGCGGACCTGGCCGAGGAGCCGGTCTGGGACCTGACGGACGCGATCGGCGAGGGGCGCGCGGCCGACGCGCTCGCGGTGCTGGCGCGGATGCTCGCCGCGGGTGCCCCGGCGCCGGTCGTGCTCGCGGCGCTCGCGACCCACCTGCGCAAGCTGCTCCGCGTGCGCCATGGCGGGCGGGTGGCCGGCCCGCCCTTCGTGCTGCGCAAGCTCGAGAGCCAGGCCCGGCGCTTCCCGGCCGCGCGCCTGCTCTCCGGGCTGCACGCGCTCCACGAGACGGACGAAGCCCTGAAGGGGCAGGGCGGCCTCGCTCCCGAGCTGGCCCTCGAACGGCTGGTCCTGAACCTGGCGGTGTAGCGGAGTCGCTCAGGCCCGCGGCTTGTTGGCGCGCTTGGCGAGGCGGCTGACGAGGCGGCTCGCGCGCCGCTTCGGGATCACGCCCTTCGAGGCCGCGCGGCGCAGGGCGCTCTCCGCCTGCCGGACGCGCGCTGCCGGATCGCCGGTGCCGGCCTCGAGGTCCTCGCGGACGCCCTTCAGGACGCTCCGCGTGCGGGCGCGGATCGTGCGGTTGCGCTCGCGGCGCTTGGCGTCCTGGCGGGCGCGCTTCTCGGCGGACTTGTGGCTGGCCAAGGCGTCTCCGGGCTCGAGGGGCGCGGAGCATAGGGGCGCCGCGGTGGGCCTGCCAGGACCCGGCAACGAGCCGCTTCATTCCGAGCACGGGCCGGCCGATACGCCCCCTGGACGCGAGTCGCCGTGCCGGCCTCGAGGCACGGCGGGAGGGGAGCAGTTGACCCGCAGCGCGCTCGGGTCGGGGTGGAGGGCCCGCAAGGCCGCCGTCCTGGTGCTGCTGTTCGGCCTGGCGCCGGCACGGGCCGGCGCGCAGGACGTGGTCCCGCCGGTGCCTGCTCCGGCCGCCGCGTCCAGCGCCGAAGGCGCTGGCCCGGCGCCCGCTCCGCCTGCTGCGGCGCTCCCCGGCGAGGCCGCGACCCCTCCGCTCGCGGCGGCCTCCCTCCCGGCGCCCCCGGCGATCGCGCCGCCGCCGGCCCCATCGCCGCCGCTCCCGCTCGCCCTGCCCGCGCTCGAACGCGCGTGGCGCGCGCCGGCCGGGGGGCCGGGCGAGCGCGCCGCGCGGGTGCGCGCCGCTGCCGACGCGCTCGGGATCGCCGACGTCGAGCCCGTGGCGCGTGCCTTCCTGGTAGATCCCGCCGCCGGGCCGGCCCTCGCCCGGGCCGAGGCCGCGGTCCGCGTCGCACCGGGCCTGCCCGCGGCGCAGCTCGCCCTGGCGCAGGCCGCGTGGCGCGAGGGCGGCGGCACGGGCGCTGCGCTCGCCGCCGCGCGCCGTGCGCTCGCGGCCCTGCCCGGGCACCTCGAGAGCCTGCTCTGGCTCGAGGCGAGCGTCCTCACGCTGCTCTTCGCGGCCGCGCTCGCGGCGGGCTTCCTGTGGATCGCGGCGCGCGGCGGCCTCGCCGCGCCCCACGCCGCCCACGATCTCGCCGATCGCCTCGACCCGCACCTGCCCGGCTTCGTGCGGGCGGCGCTGCTGGCGGCGCTGGTGCTCGCGCCGGCCGCCCTCGGCGAGGGCGTGCTCGGGGCCGTGCTCGCGCTCTTCGCGCTCGCCTGGTGGGCCGGCGACACGAGACAGCGTCGTGCCCTCGGGGCCGCGGCCACGCTGCTGGTGCTGGCGCTCGGACCGCTCGCGGGCGCCGCCGGGCGGGCCCTGGCGGCGCTCTCGGCCGACCCCGTGGTGCTCGCCGTCGATGCTGCCGAGAGCGGCTTCGTCGGTCCCGCCGACGCGGCGCGCCTCGAGCGCGCCGCGGCCGCCGGTGATCCGCTCGCGGTCCAGGTGCTCGGCCGGCGCGCGCGCCGGCTCGGCGACCTCGCGCGCGCCGAGGCGCTGGTGACGCCGCTGCTCGAGGGCACGGGCAGCTCCGATCCCCGCCTGCTCAACGACGCCGGCAACCTGAAGCTCCTGGAAGGCGACACGGCCGGGGCGATCGGGCTCTACCGGCGCGCGATCGACCTGCAGCCATCCGCGGAGCTCTGGTTCAACCTCGCACAGGCGCACATGCGGGCCATCGACATCGAGGCCCACGAGGCGGCGCTCGAAGCAGCCCAGCGGGCGGACGCCGGCCGCACCAGCGAGCTGACGCGCCGGCTCGCGGAATCGGGCGAGGCGCTCGTGGACCTTCCGTTCCCGGCCCGCGCGCTCCGCGCGCGCCTGCTGGACGCGGCCGACCCGGCGGCCGGGGCGGCGCTGCGCGCCCGCTGGGCGCCCGGTGTGCTCGGGCGTGCGCCGTGGCGGGCGCTGCTCGCGTTCGCCGGGGCCGCCGCCCTCGCGACGCTCCTGGCCCACCGCTCGGCGCCGTCGCGAGGCTGCCTCGCCTGTGGCGCCCGGCTGTGCGCGCGCTGCGGCCTCGGCGACCCGCGCGAGCAGCGCTGCGCAGACTGCGCGCGCCAGCAGCTCGAGGCGCGGCACGGCGGGCCGTGGGAACGCGGCGACCGCGGCGGGAGCTCCGGGATCGTGCAGCTCGCGCGCCGGGCGGTGCGCGTGCTGCCGGGCCTGACCGACCGCGCGCCGGCCCGGCCCGGGTGGTCGCTGGCGGCGCTGGCGGCGCTCGCGGGCGCGGCGGCCTTCGCGGCCGGGCACCGGGGCGTCGTGCCCGATCCCGCCGCGGTGGGGGCGAGCGGGCCGCTCGCCCTGTCGCTCGCGGCCGCCGTGCTGGGGGCGGCGGGCATTGCGTTCGCGATCGGCTCGCGGCGCGCGGAGCGACGCTAGCCCATGTCGATCGCGCTCCACGGCAACCTGCGCGACTTCGGGATCGGCGAGGTCTTCCAGCTGATCGGCCAGCAGCGCAAGACCGGCGTCCTGCAGGTGCGCGGCTCGCTCGGCGAGGTGGAGCTGCGCTTCGACGACGGCCGCGTGGTGTCGGCGTCGCCGGTCGGCGCCTACGAGGACGAGGCGCTCGGCGACATGGCGGTGCGCTGCGGCGCGCTGCCGGGTGAGCGTCACGCGGCGGCGGAGCGCGCGCGCAGCGGGGCGGGCGACGCGCTGCGCCGGCACCTGGTCGACGCCGGGCTCGCTCCGGCGGCGCTCGACGAGGTCGAGGACCTGCTGACCCGCGAGACGCTCTTCGCGCTGCTGCGCTGGGACGACGGCTCGTTCCGCTTCTCCGCCCAGCCGATCCCGCACGATCGCCCGCGCGAGGCGCTGATCGCGGCCGAGCAGGTGCTGATGGACGGCCTGCGCATGGTCGACGAGTGGAGCGCGCTGCTCGGTGAGCTGCCCGCGGAGACGCTGGTGTTCCGCCGCCGCGGCAGCCTCGAGGAGTACCGGCGCTCGCCGGCGGGCCGTTCGTCACCGTGGCCGGCCGAGGCGGAGCAGCTCTTCCTGCTCGTCGACGGGCGCGCCCCGGTCCGCCGGGTGATCGACCTCTCGCGGCTCGGGACCTTCGCCGGCATGCGGATCTTCGTCGAGCTCGAGCGCTCGGGCTGGATCGAGCCGCTGCGCGACGAGGCGGCCGGGGGCGCTCGCGAGCACCGGCCGGCCGGGCGCGCATGGCTCGGCGCGGTGCGCGTCGCTCCCTTCGCGCTGCTGGTGCTGCTCGCGGCCGTGGCCTTGGCCGGCCGCACGCCGGCCGTCCCGGGTGTCGCGATCGCGCACGATCCGCTCGCGGCGGCGAGCGCGAGCTGGGAGGCGGAGCGCGTGCGGCACCTCGCGCTGGCCGCCGGTCTCGCACGCGGGCGGCCGCCCGCGTCGCTCGCCGAGCTCCCCGCATGGCCCGACGGCGACGGCACCGCGTTGACGGCCGAAGAGGCCGCCGCCTACCATGTGGCGCATCGCGACGGGGGCATCCTGGTCCTCGCCCCGGAGCGCTGAAGCCCGATCCCCCGCGCCGGCCCCACCCGACGGAGCCGGCCCCACCGGACGGAGCGCCCCTCCCTGGCCGAACGAGACGCCAGCACCCGCCAGACCCTGATCTTCGAGGACAACCGCATCGCAGCCGAGCTCTACGGCGAGGGCGAGCGCTCGCTGCGCATCCTCGAGCGCGAGCTCGGCGTGGACGTGCGCGCGCGCGGCAACGAGGTGCGCCTGGTCGGCGAGCCCACGGCGGTGGCGGCGGCGCGCAAGGTGCTGGAGGAGCTCTACGGCTGGCTGCGCCAGGGCCATCCCGTGCAGGCGCGCGACGTGAGCGCGGCCGCGCGGCTCGCCGCCGGGCGCCCCGACGTGGAGCTCGCCGAGGTCTACGAGGACGTGCTCTCCTCGGTGGGCTCGCGGCGCCGCGTGATCGCCAAGAACCTCTCCCAGCGCCGCTACATCGAGCGGATCCGCGAGCACGACCTGGTGTTCGCGATCGGTCCGGCCGGGACCGGGAAGACCTACCTCGCCATGGCGTGCGCGGTGGCCGCGCTGAACCGCCGTGAGGTGTCGCGCGTGATCCTCACCCGTCCCGCGGTGGAGGCGGGCGAGCGGCTCGGCTTCCTGCCCGGCACCCTGGCCGAGAAGGTCAACCCCTACCTGCGCCCGCTCTACGACGCGCTCCACGACATGGTGCCCTTCGAGAAGGCCGAGCGGCTGATCGAGCGCGGTGTGATCGAGGTGGCGCCGCTCGCCTTCATGCGCGGCCGCACCCTCAACGACTCGTTCGTGATCCTCGACGAGGCGCAGAACACGACCAGCGAGCAGATGAAGATGCTGCTGACGCGGCTCGGCTTCGACTCGAAGGCGGTGGTCACCGGTGACACCACCCAGATCGACCTGCCGCCCGAGAAGACGAGCGGGCTGATCGAGGCGACCCGCATCCTCGAGGGCGTGGAGGGGATCGGCTTCATGCGCTTCTCCGAGGCCGACGTCGTGCGCCACCCGCTGGTGCAGAAGATCATCCGCGCCTACGACCGCGCGTTCCCGATGGATCCGGCGTCGCGCGAAGCGCTCCGGGGGCTCGAGCCGGCCCGTCCGGACTCCGAGCCGGCCTCCCCGCGCCCGGGGCCCGGTGGGCCGCACGAGCCCGCGGAGGAGCCTCCCGGCGAGCCTCCGGAGCCGCCCGGCGGATGAGCGTGCGGCTGTGCGGTCCGCCGCGCCGCGCGGGTGGCCCGGCGCCGGACCGCGCGCTGCTCGCGCGCCGCGCGCGCGCGGTGCTGCGCGCGCTCGGGCACCCGCGCGCCGAGCTCTCGCTCGCGCTCGTCGACGACGCCGCGATCGCCGCCCTGAACGAGCGCGACCGAGGGCGCGCGGGCCCGACGGACGTGCTCTCCTACTCGCTGCTCGAAGGCCCGCACAGCGAGCGGCGCGCGGGCCTGCTCGGCGACGTCGTCATCTCGGTCGACACCGCCGCGCGGCAGGCGCGCCGCGGGCGCCGCAGCCTCGACGACGAGTGCCTGCGCCTGCTCGTGCACGGAGTCCTGCACCTGCTCGGCCACGATCACGAGCGGGACGACGAGGCGCGCCGGATGCGGGGCGAGGAGCGGCGCGTGCTGCGCGCGCTGCAGGCGGCCGGGGATCCCGGGCGCCGGAGCCGCCCGGCGTGAGCGCCCGCACCCGCGCGCCGCGCACCGCACCCGGCGGTCGTGGCTGGCTGGCCGGCTACGTGCTCGCGACCTTCCTGTCCTTCCCGCATCCGGCCGGCGGCGGCGTGCTCGACCTCGGGCTCGTGGCCTCGTGGCTCGCCCCGGCCTGCCTGCTGCTCGGCCTGCGTGGGCTCGGGGCGGGCGCCGCAGCGCGGGCGGCCTTCGTCGCGGGCCTCGCCGCGCACGCGGCCGTCTTCCACTGGATCCACGTCGTCACCGTCACCTACGGACACGCGCCGGCCCTGGTGGGGCCGCTCGCGGTCGTGCTGCTGGCGCTCTACCCGGCGGCCTTCGTCGCGGCCTTCGGCGCGGGCGCCGCGGCGCTCGCGCGCGCCGGGGCCGGCGCGGGCGGGGAGGCGGGCCGGCTGCCGTCGCCGTGGGCGGCCGCCGCGCTGTGGGCCGCGCTCGACCACGGGCGCAGCTTCCTGCTCACGGGCTTCCCCTGGGCGCTCCTCGGCTATGCCCAGCACGACAACCGCGCGCTCCTCGCGCTCGCTCCCTACACCGGCGTGTACGGGCTCTCGTTCGTGGTGGCGCTCGGGGGAGCCGCGCTCGCCGACGCGATCACGGCGCGCCGGCAGGGCCGCCCCGTGCCCCGGCGCGCGTGGGCGGCCCTCGCGGCGATCGCCCTCCTGCACGGCGCGGGCGGGCTCGACCTGGCGCTCGAGCCCGGCGACGAGGGCCTCGCGCGCGTGCGGGTGGCGGTGGCGCAGGGGAACATCGGGCAGGGCGTGAAGTGGAGCCCGGAGTGGGCCGATCGCACGCTCGCCCTCTACGAGGAGCTGACCCGGCGCGCCGCGGGGGAGGGCGCGCAGGTGGTGGTCTGGCCGGAGACGGCGGTGCCGGGCTCGCCCGACGCCTTCCCGGAGCTCGCGGACCGGCTCGCCGGCCTGGCGCGCGAGACCGGCGTGGCGCTGGTGGCCGGCGCGCTCGGCTTCCAGGAGCGCGAGGGCCGGCGGCGCTTCTGGGACAGCGCCTTCGCCTGGGGTCCCGGCGGCCAGCTCGTCACCCGCTACGACAAGGCCCACCTGGTGCCCTTCGGCGAGTACGTACCGTGGCGCGCGCTCCTCGGTCGCTTCGTCGAGGCGGTGGCGCGCGGCTCGGCCGACACCGACGTGAGCCCCGGTCCGGGCCCGCAGGCCTTCGCGCTGCCGCTGCCCGGGAGCGTCCCCGAGATGACCGCCGGCGTGCCCATCTGCTATGAACTGCTCTTCCCGGACCTGATGCGGCGATTCGCGGCTGGCGGTGCCGAGGCGCTCTTCGCGATCACCAACGACGCGTGGTACGGACGGACCGGAGCGCCGTATCAGTTCCTCGCCATCACCGAGCTGCGGGCGGCCGAGAGCCGGCTGTGGATCGCGCGGGCGGCCAACACCGGCGTGTCGGCGTTGATCGACCACCGCGGGCGGGTGCGGGAGCGGACGGAGATCTTCGAGCGCGAGGTGCGGGTGGGCGAGATCGTGTTGCGGCCGGCCCCCCGAGGCGGCTCCTTCTACGTGCGACACGGCGACTGGTTCGCGATGGCCTGCTGGGCAGCGACGGCGATCCTGCTCGTCGCGGCGCGGCGCCCGCGGAGGACGGCATGAACGACAGGGCGGGCGACTCGAGGGCGGAGAAGGACTGGCTCCCCGCAGAGCTGGCGGAACGGCTGCGCCGGCAGCGCGAGCGCCTGGCCGAGTTCCGGGGGCGTCTTTGACGTCCCGGGGCTGCGCGCCAGGCTGACCGAGCTCGTGGCCGACAGCGCTGCGCCGGACCTGTGGAGCGACCGCGAGCGTGCCGAGCAGGTGCTGCGCGAGAAGGGCGCGATCGAGCGCAAGCTCGCTCGTTTCGACGCGGTCGGCGCGCAGCTCGACGACGCCGGCGTGCTGCTCGAGCTCGCCCAGGAGGAGCAGGACGCGGCGGCACTCGCCGAGGTGGCCGAGCGGCTCGACGCCGGCGCCGGTGCCCTCGACGAGATCGAGCTCGACCTGCTGCTCGGCGGCGAGCACGACGCGTCCCCGGCGATCCTGTCGATCAACGCCGGGGCCGGCGGCACGGACGCCTGCGACTGGGCCGAGATGCTGCTGCGCATGTACCTGCGCTGGGCCGACGCGCACGGCTTCGGGGTCGAGGAGCTGGACCGCCAGGCCGGGGACGAGGCCGGCCTGCGCAGCGTCACGATCCTGCTCCAGGGCGACCACCCCTACGGCTGGCTGAAGACGGAGCAGGGGGTCCACCGGCTGGTCCGGATCTCGCCCTTCGACGCCAACCACCGGCGCCAGACCGCCTTTGCCGCGGTCTCGGTGCTGCCCGAGGTGGAGGACGCGCCGGAGGTCGAGATCGACGAGAAGGACCTGCGCGTGGACACCTTCCGCTCGAGCGGCGCCGGCGGCCAGCACGTGAACAAGGTGGAGTCGGCGATCCGCATCACCCATCTGCCCACCGGCATCGTGGTGCAGTGCCAGAACGAGCGCTCGCAGCACAAGAACCGCTCGACGGCGATGAAGGTGCTGCGGGCACGGCTCTGGGAGCGCGCGCGGCTCGAGCGGGAGGCGAAGATGGCGGCGCTCTCGGGCGAGAAGAAGGAGATCGGCTTCGGCTCCCAGATCCGCTCCTACACGCTGCACCCCTCGCAGCGCGTGAAGGACCACCGCACCGACGTCGAGATCGGCAACGCCGACGGCGTGCTCGACGGCGACATCGACCGCTTCCTGCGCGCGGCGCTGCTGACCCGCGCGGGGGCGTCGCGCGAGCCCGCGGGATCATGAGGCCGTGAGCGACTACGAGCGCGAGGCGCGCCGCGAGCGCGTGCGCTCGCTGCGCGCGGCGGGGATCGACCCCTATCCGGCGCGCGTCGGGCCGGTCGAGCGCGTCGCCGCGGTGCGCGAGCGTGGCGACGGGCGCGACGCGGCGGCGCTCGAGGCCGCGCCCGAGACGGTGGCGGTGGCGGGCCGGGTGATGGCGATCCGTTCGTTCGGGAAGCTCGTCTTCCTGACGCTGCGCGAGGACGGCCTCGACCTCCAGGCGAGCGGCAAGAAGGCGGAGCTCGGGGACGAAGCCTTCGCCCGGCTCGGCGAGCTGGCGGTCGGCGACTTCGTGCGCGTGGAGGGTCCGCTCTGGCGCACGCGCACCGGCGAGCTCACGGTGGACGCGCGCCGGGTCGACCTGCTGGCCAAGGCGCTGCGCCCGCTGCCCGAGAAGTGGCACGGCCTCCAGGACGTCGAGAGCCGCTTCCGCCAGCGCTACCTGGACCTGCTCGCGAACCCGGCCACGCGCGAGATCGCGCTCGGGCGCTCGCGCGCCGTCCGCGCGATGCGCGCCTTCCTCGACGCGCGCGGCTTCCTCGAGGTCGAGACGCCGGTGCTCCAGCCGCTCTACGGGGGCGCCGCGGCGCGCCCCTTCACGACCCGTTACGAGGTCTACGACCAGGACGTCTACCTGCGCATCTCCGACGAGCTCTACCTGAAGCGCCTCGTGATCGGCGGGCTCGAGCGCGTCTACGAGATCGGCCACAACTTCCGCAACGAGGGTGTGTCGCGCAAGCACAACCCCGAGTTCACGATGATGGAGTGCTACCAGGCCTACGCCGACTACCGCGACATGATGGAGCTCGTGCAGGGCCTCGTGCAGCACGTGGTCGAGGCCGTCACGGGAGGCACCCGCCTGCGCTACCGCGGGCAGGAGCTCGAGCTCGCCGGCACCTGGCCGCGCCGCACGTTGCGCGACGCGGTCCTCGAGCGCACCGGCGTCGACGTGCTCGCCGCGGCCGACTTCGCGGCCCTGCGCGCGCGCGTCCTCGAGCGGGGCCTCGATCCCGGCGACGCGCCCACCTGGGGCCAGCTCGTGGACCGGCTCTTCAGCGAGCACGTCGAGCCGACCCTCGTGCAGCCCACCTTCGTCGTCGACTACCCGGTGGAGCTGTCGCCGCTCGCCAAGCGCTCCGCCGAGGATCCCCGCCTCGTGGAGCGCTTCGAGCTCTACCTGGCGGGCATGGAGCTGGCGAACGCCTTCAGCGAGCTCAACGACCCGGATGACCAGCGTGCCCGCTTCGAGGAGCAGCGCCGCCTGCACGCGGCGGGCGACGACGAGGCCCACCCGCTCGACGAGGACTTCCTGCTCGCGCTCGAGCACGGCATGCCGCCGACCGGCGGCCTCGGCGTCGGCGTCGATCGGCTCGTGATGGTCCTGACCGACGCCGCGCACCTGCGCGAGGTGCTGCTCTTCCCGTACATGCGCCCCGGGTCGAGCTGAGGAGGCGCCGGTGGGAACCCTGCAGGCGCTCTGGCAGGTGGTGGGCGCGACGGGCGGAGCGCTCGCGCTGGCCTTCATCGTGCTGCTCGCGATCGGGCTCGTCGCGCTGACGGTGCTCTTCGGCGGTGCGGCGCTGGTGGTGCTCGAGCGCTTCGCCCGGCTCGAGCGGCGCTGGCCGACGACGCTCGCAGCGTGGGCGCTCGCCAGCGTGGCGGCCGCCTGGGTGGGGCTCGACGTTGCCCTCCCCGGGGCCTGGACGCGGCGCGCCGAGCTCGTGACCACGCTGCCGGCCGCGCTCGCGGCCGGCGCGGTCGCGGTCGCGGTCTCGATGGCGATCGTGCGCCTGCTGCTCGCGATCGCGCGCCCGCGCACGCTGGCCGTGCTGGCGGTGGTCGCCGGCGCGCTCGGCCTGCTCGCCGTGCTCCCCGTGCCGCCGGTTGCGTGGCTCGGGCTCGCAGCGCGGCAGGGGCTGGCAGCGGCCGGGCTCGCGTTGCTCTTCGCGCTCGGTGCCCTCGTCCTGCTCGGCCTCGCGCCGCTCGGCGCCGCCGGGCTCGCCGACACGCGCGGCGGCGTCGAGTGGTTCGTGGCGGTGCGCTACCTGGTCGCGAAGCGCCGCCAGACCTTCATCTCGGTGATCACCTCGATCTGCGTGGCCGGCGTCGCGGCCGGCGTGTGGCTGATCATCACGGTGCTCTCGGTGATGAACGGCTTCGAGCGCACCTGGCGCGACGAGATCATCGGCAACCGCGCGCACTTCACCGTGCAGAGCGGGCTCGGGCCCTTCGGCGACTGGGAGCAGGTGCTGGCGCGGGTGCGCGAGGTCCCCGGCGTCGCCGCCGCGTCGCCCTTCCTGCAGGCGGAGGGGATGGTGCGCGGTGACAACGGGGAGATCGTCGGCGTGCGCGTGCAGGGCATCGACCCGACCCGGATCGGCGACGTCACCGACCTGCGCGACGACCTGATCGCGGGCTCGCTCGAGGATCTCGCTGCCGCGCCCGAGGGCGAGGACGGCGCGCCCGGCATCGTGATCGGCGACCAGCTCGCCGGTGCGCTCGGGCTCTCGGTCGGCGACCCGCTCCTGCTGGTCTCGCCCTTCGGCGGGCCGCCGACGCCGCTCGGGCCCTCGCCGCGGCTCTCGCGCTTCCGGGTGGCGGGCGTGTTCCGCTCCACCTTCTTCCAGTACGACGAGGTCGTGACCTACGTGAGCCTCGCCGCGGCCCAGGATTTCCGCCGGCTCGACGGCGACGTGGTCGACGGCCTCGAGGTCCGCACCGACGACCTCTACCGCTCGGCCCAGATCGGCGAGCAGGTGGAGCAGGCGCTCGGCTTCCCGTTCTTCAGCCGCGACTGGAAGGAGTTCTTCCCGGCCTTCTTCCAGGCGCTCAAGACCGAGCGGGTGATGATGTTCGTACTGCTCACGATGATCATGGTGGTGGCGGCCTTCGCGATCGTCGTGACGCTCGTGATGATGATCATGGAGAAGGCCGGCGACATCGCGATCCTGAAGGCGATGGGCGCGCGCGACGCCGCGATCGAGCGCATCTTCGCGATCGAGGGCGCCTTGATCGGGCTGGTCGGCACGGTGATCGGCGTGATCGCCGGGATCGCCGTCACCACGCGCCTCGACTGGGTCCAGCGCCAGGTCGAGGCGATCACCGGGATCGACGCGCTGCCGGCCTCGGTGTACCAGGGCATCTCGCAGCTCCCGGCCGAGCTCGATCCGCTGCAGATCGCGGTCGTGGTCGGGATCGCGATGGCGCTCGCGCTGGGAGGCACGCTGATCCCGTCTCGCCAGGGGGCTCGTCTCGATCCCGTCGAGGCGCTCCGCTATGAGTGAATCCGAGCGCCCCTACGCGGGCCCGCTCCTCGAGGTGAAGGGCCTCGGCAAGCGCTTCGTCACCGCCGACGGCGAGCTCGAGGTGCTGCGTGGGATCGACTTCCAGCTCGCGGCCGGCGACCGGGTCGCGATCGTGGGGCAGTCGGGGGTGGGGAAGTCCACCTTCCTGCACCTGCTCGGCGCCCTCGACCACCCGAGCGCGGGCAGCGTGCGCTTCCGCGGCGAGGACGTCTTCGCCAAGCCGCCCGACGAGCTCGCGCGCTTCCGCAACCAGTCGCTCGGCTTCGTCTTCCAGTTCCACCACCTGCTGCCCGAGTTCAGCGCGCTCGAGAACGTCATGATGCCGGGCCTGCTGCGCGGCCTGGGCTTCGCCGCGATGCGCGAGCGGGCGGCGGCGATCCTCGCCGAGGTGGGCCTCGCGGCGCGACTCGAGCACCGCACCGGCAAGCTCTCGGGCGGTGAGCGCCAGCGGGTGGCGGTGGCGCGCGCGCTGGTGCTGGATCCGGCGCTGGTGCTCGCCGACGAGCCCACCGGGAACCTCGACCCGGCCACCGGCGAGCGGATCGGGGAGCTCCTGCTCGAGATGAACCGCACGCGCGGGACGGCGCTCGTGGTCGTCACCCACAACGAGCGTCTGGCGCGCCGGCTCGGCCGGATCGCGGTGCTGCGCGAGGGGGCGCTGGGGGAGGGGGAGGTCTTCCCCGAGACGTGACTCCGCCTTTAAATCCGCGTGTTCTCGACGAAAATCACGGTCGCGCGGGCTTGCCCCCGCGATTTTCCGCCTCTACCATCCGCCGCCGAATCCCCCTCCGTACCGCCAACGACCGGCTCCCGTCCGGATCGGAGGACCGTTTGCGCGCCCACAGCGCTCCCTGCGCCGACAGGCTCGGCTCCGTGCGGCCCCTGCTCTCGATCCTGCTGGCGGCGTTCGCAGCGGCCCTCGGGCTCTTCGGGTCGGCCGCCCAGGCCCAGGAGCCGGTCAAGGTCCTGGTGGCGGTGCTGCCCTTCCAGGTCCACAGCGAACGCGACCTCGCGCCGCTGGTCGGCTCGCTCGCCGGCCAGCTCACGGCCCGCCTCGAGGCGAGCGGCAAGGTCGAGGTGGTCGACACCGTGGTGGTCCGCGAGGCGCTGGTGGCGCACGTGGCCGGCGAGCGCACCGAGGAGGTCCTGCGCCAGCTCGCGCGCGAGCTCGGCGCGCAGTGGGTCGTGCAGGGCAGCCTCACCGAGCTGGCCGGCGCCTACAGCCTGGACGTGACGGTGACGCCGGCCGGCGAGACGATCCCCTCCCGCACCATGGTCTTCACCGCCGACGGCGACCCTGAGCTGCGCGTGCGCGTGGACGAGCTCTCCGACCGCGTGCTCGAGATCGTGTCGGGCGGCGCGGCGCCGGGCGGGCAGGTGGTCGAGGTGCGCATCGAAGGCGCCGCGGGGCAGGAGGACGCGATCCGCCGCGAGCTGCGCGTGCAGCCCGGCCGTCCCTTCGAGGGCGACGCGTTGCGGGCCGACGTCGAGCGGCTGCGCAAACGTCCGGGCTTCGCGAGCGCGGAGTCCGCGGTCGAGCGCGGGCCAGGCGGCGTGGTCGTGACCTACCGGCTGGTCGCGTCGGAGCGGATCCTCGGCGTCCCCGAGGCGGGCCGCGGCGGCGACCGCGTCGCCGAGGTGCGCATCACCGGCAACAAGCGCATCGAGGCCGACGCGATCCGCGCCCGCATCTCGACCCAGCCCGGCCAGCCCTACGACCCCGCGCGGCTGGCCGAGGACGTGCGCCAGGTCCACGCGCTCGGCTTCTTCGAGAACGTGCGGGTGCTCTCGGAGCCCTCGCCGGCGGGCCGCATCCTGACCTTCGAGATCGAGGAGAACCCGGTCGTCCGCCAGATCACGATCGCCGGCAACGACTCGATCGACTCCGACCGCATCCGCGACCAGTTGACGCTCACCACCGGCGCCACCCTCGACCTGCCGCTGCTCTACGAGAACCGCGACCGCATCGAGGCCCTGTACCGCGCCGAAGGCTACTACCAGGCGAAGGTCGGCTACGACGTCGCGGCGCTGCCCAACGACGCGGTGGCCGTGAACTTCGAGGTCACCGAGGGCAAGAAGCTGCGGCTCGAGGAGATCCGCTTCGAGGGCAACGCGCACTTCACCAACAAGGAGCTGCGCAGCGGGATGCGCACCAAGGTGTGGCGCCCGTGGTCCTACCTGACCCGCTACCTCGACAAGTCGGGCACCTACGCCGAGCCGGTGTTCATGCAGGACCTCCAGCTCGTCGAGCGCAAGTACAACGACGCCGGCTACCTGCGCGCGGAGGTCGGCGAGCCCGACGTGACCACCGAGAAGGACGGGCTGGTGGTCACGGTGCCCGTGACCGAGGGCGACCGCTACAAGGTGGGCACGCTCGACGTGAGCGGCGATCCCACCGTGACGGGCGCCGACCTGGAGGACGAGTTCACGCTCTCCGACGACGAGTGGTTCAACCGCTCGCACCTGACCCGCGACGTGGACATGGTGACACGGCGCTACACCGACCGCGGCTACTTCTACGCCAGCGTGAACCCGCTCACCAAGGTCGACGAGACCAGCAAGATCGTGGACGTCGTCTTCGACGTGCAGAAGGGCCCCCTCTACTTCGTGCGCCAGATCGACATCCAGGGCAACACGCGCACGCTCGACCGCGTCGTGCGCCGCGAGATGCAGCTCGTCGAGGGCGAGCTCTACTCGGCGCGCAAGCTCCAGGCCTCGAAGCTGCGCCTCGACGGGCTCGGCTTCTTCGAGGAGGTCAACTTCGAGCCCACCCGCACCGAGGACCCGGACGCGCTCGACCTCGACGTGTCGGTGGTCGAGAAGTCGACCGGCGCCATCTCCTTCGGCGCCGGCTACTCGACGGCCGACTCGATCGTGCTCTCGGGCAGCATCAACCAGGCGAACCTCTTCGGGCGCGGCTACGGCGTGCGGCTGGCGGTCGACATCGGCGGCCAGCGCGACCGCTTCTACGGCCAGTTCGTGAACCGCCGGCTCTTCGACAGCGAGTTCAGCCTGGCCGCCACCGGCTACCGCTCCGACGTCCAGTACGAGGACTTCGAGCAGACCAGCACCGGCTTCGACGCGAACCTCGGCCGCTCGCTCGACGAGGCCAACCAGCACCGCGCCTTCCTGCGCTACTCCTTCGCGCTGCGCGAGATCGAGGCCGACGACGAGATCAACGCCTCCTCGCCGATCTTCCGCGAGTTCCTGCAGGACGACACGATCACGAGCCTGGCCGGCCTCTCCTATCGCGTGGACACGCGCAACGACCGGGTCCTGCCGACCGGCGGCTACGAGGCCGGCGTGTCGCTGGAGGGCGCCGGGCTCGGCGGCTTCACGAAGTTCGCGCGTGTGGAAGCCCGCGCCGCGCTCTACCGCGGGATCCCCGAGTGGCTGCCGATCCCGCTGCGCGAGAAGTCCTCGGTCGTGCTGGCGGGCCGGCTCGGCTACACGCTGCCCTTCAACGACGTCGGCGACTACGACGACCTTCCCGCCGGCCCGCTCTCCTGCTTCGGCAACGGGGAGGTGTGCTCGCTCGTCGACATCGACACGGACATCGAGCTGCCGCTCTCGGAGCGCTACTTCCTCGGCGGCCTGGGCTCGTTCCAGCTACGCGGCTACAAGGCGCGCTCGGTGGGTCCCCGGCGCTCGATCCTCCAGGAGAACCTCAACATCTTCGGGGAGGGGACCGGCGCCTTCCGGCCGAAGGGCCGCAACGCCGACGGAACCTGTCCGGGCGGGAGCGACTCGGACTGCAACTCGCTCGACGACAAGGACGACGACGATTTCGCCGATCTCGACGACACCGACGTGATCGGCGGCAGCCAGTTCATCTCGCTGACGGCCGAGTACCGCTTCCCGATCTCGGAGGCGCTCGGCCTGGTCGGCATCCTCTTCCTCGACGCGGGCGACGCGATGTACGAGGACGAGTTCCTGCTCGAGGCGACCGAATGGCGCTACGGCACCGGCGTGGGTGCGCTGTGGTTCTCGCCCTTCGGCCCGCTGCAGGCCTTCGTCGGCTTCCCGATCAATCCGCTCTCCGTCGAGGACGCCTACGTCTTCGAGTTCTCGGTGGGCGGCTCCGCCCTGTGATCCCGCTTCGCAACCGCGGCGTGACCTGCTGGCGCCGCTCGTGGGGGTGTTCCATGCGTGCGCTTCGTTCCGTCGTTCTCGCTGCGGCGGTGCTGCTGCTCCAGGCCGGTGTGGCCTCGGCCCAGGAGGCCGTCAAGATCGGCGTGGTCGACATCGACCAGGCCATCAACGCGACGGAGCAGGGCAAGTCGGCCCGGGAGGAGCTGAACAAGAAGCGCAAGGCGGGCGCGGCCCAGCTCAAGCCGCTGATCGACAAGGGCCGCGCGCTCTCCGAGGAGCTGCAGAGCAAGCGCTTCGTGCTCTCGGAGGAGGCGCTCTACCAGAAGCAGCTCGACCTCGCCAAGATCCAGGCCGACGTCCAGGCGCAGATGACCGCGCTCGAGAACGACTACAAGATCGCGCAGGAGGAGCTGCTGAACCCGCTGCGCAAGAAGCTCGTCGAGACCATCGACGAGATCGCGAAGAGCGAGGGCTTCACGGTCATCATGGAACGCAACACGCCGGGCCTGCTCTACTCGAAGGAAGCGCTCGACGTGACCGACAAGGTGATCGCCCGCTTCAACAAGAAGGGCTAGCGCCGGTTGCCGCGGATCCATCCCACCGCCGTCGTCGACCCCGCCGCCAAGCTGGCGGACGACGTCGAGGTGGGCCCGCTCTCCTACGTCGGGCCGGGCGTGGAGCTGGCCGGCGGGGTGGTGGTGGCCAACCAGGTCAGCCTCACCGGCCTGACCCGGGTCGGCGAACGCACCCGCATCCACCCGTTCGCGGCGCTCGGCGGCGATCCCCAGGACAAGACCTTCGCGGGCGAGCGCACGCGGCTCGAGATCGGCGCCGACAACGTGATCCGCGAGGGCGCGACCCTCCACGTCGGCACGCCGCGCGGTGGCGGCTGCACCCGGATCGGCGACGACAACCTGATCATGAACGGCGCCCACGTGGCCCACGACTGCCAGGTGGGCTCCCACGTGATCGTGGCGAGCTTCGTCGGCCTGGCGGGCCACGTGGTGGTCGAGGACCACGCGGTGCTCGGTGCCTACACGGGCGTGCACCAGTTCGCGCGGGTGGGCGAGTCGGTGATGACGGCGGCCAACTCGATGCTCTCCCAGGACGCACCGCCCTTCGCGATGGTGGCGGGCGACCGCGCCCGGATCGCGGGCCTGAACGTCGTGGGGGCGCGGCGGCGGGGCCTCTCGGACGAGGCGGTGCGCGCGCTCAAGCACGCCTTCCACCTGCTGTTCGCCTCCAAGCTGCGCTTCGAGTCGGCACGGGCGCGGGTCCGCGAGGAGCTGCCGGACGCGCCCGAGGTGGAGCGCCTCGTGCGCTTCCTCGAGAGCTCGACGCGCGGCTTCTGCCGGTAGACCGCGATGGCGGACACGCTCGGGCTGGTGGCGGGGCAGGGGCGCCTGCCCTTCGAGGTCGCGCGCGGGGCGCGCCGGGCGGGCCGCCGGGTCTGGGTGGCCGCGCTGCGCGGATTCGCCGATCCCGCCCTCGCGGCCGAGGCCGACGCGCTGGCCTGGCTGCACGTCGGGGAGCTCGCGGCACTCCTGGCCGGCCTGCGGGCCGCGGGCGTCCGCGAGCTCGTGCTCTGCGGCCTCGTGCCGAAGGGCCTGCTCTTCGCGGATCCCTCGCTGGTCCGGCTCGACGCCGCCGCCGCGCGCCTGCTCGGCGGGCTGCACGACCGCCGCGACGACGCGCTCCTGCGCGCGCTCGCCGACGCGCTCGAGGCCGAGGGCTTCGCGGTGGCGTCCCAGGCGGCCTACACGGGCGAGCTGCTGGCGCCGGAGGGCCCCCTCGGCGCCGTCGCGCCGAGCGCCGCGCAGCTCGACGACGTGGCCTTCGGCTGGCCCATCGCGATGGCCCTCGGGGCGCTCGACATCGGCCAGACGCTGGTGGTGCGCGAGCGCACGGTCCTGGCGGTCGAGGCGATCGAGGGCACCGACGAGGCGATCCGGCGCGGCGCGGCGCTCGGCCGCGGCGCCGTCTCGGTGCTGAAGATCCGCAAGCCGAGCCAGGACCCCCGCCTCGACGTGCCCGTGGTCGGCCCCGAGACGATCGCGACGCTCGCCGGGGCGGGCGCGCGCCTGCTCGCGATCGAGGCCGGGCGCACGCTCGTGCTCGAGCGCGCCGAGCTGGTCGCGCGCGCGGACGCGGCCGGCGTCTGCGTGCTCGGCGTTGCCGCCGGCGCAAGCCCGCCGCCGGGCCGCCCGGAGTGAACGCCCCGGACCCTCCCCTGAGCCCGCCGCTCCCGGCGCGCGGGAGCCCCCCGGCGGTGGCCGGCCGCCGGCTGCGCGTGCTCGTCGTGGGCGCCGGGCACATGGGCCGCCTCCACGCCGTGAAGGCGGCCCACGCGCTGCCGGCCGACGTGACCCTGTCCGGCGTCGCAGACCGCCACCTCGACCGCGCCGCCGTGCTCGCGCGCGAGCACGGCGGCGTGCCTGCCGCGAGCGACCCGCGGGCGCTCGCGGCGGCGGCCGACGCCGCGATCGTGGCGGTGCCCACCGTCGCGCACGCCGCTGTGGCGGGAGCCCTGCTCGACGCCGGGCTCGACGTGCTGGTGGAGAAGCCGATCGCCGCCACGCTCGCCGAAGCCGAGGAGATGATCGCCCGCGCGCGGCGGGCCGGGCGCGTGCTCCAGGTGGGCCACCTCGAATGGCACAACCCGGCCCTGCGCGCGCTCTTCGGGCGGATCCGTCGGCCGCGCTTCGTCGAGGCCCACCGGCTGGGTCCCTTCCCCGCCCGCGGCACCGACGTCGACGTGGTGCGCGACCTCATGATCCACGACCTCGACGTGGTGCAGCGCCTGTTCGGCGAGGAGCCGGCCTCGCTCGAGGCGGTCGGTGTCCCGGTGCTCTCGGAGCAGGCCGACCTCGCGAACGCGCGGCTGCGCTTTCCGGGCGGTGGCGTCGCCAACCTGACCGCGAGCCGCGTGTCGCCGACGCCGCTGCGCAAGCTGCGGATCTTCCAGGCGGACGGCTATCTATCGGTCGACTTCCTCGCCGGCAGCGCGCTCCTCGCCCGGCGGGTCGAGGGCCGGGAGGGGGCGCGCATCGACGTCGAGCCGGTCCCCGTCGAGCCCGGGGACGCCCTGACGGCCCAGCTGCGGGCCTTCGTTGCCGCCGTGCGCACCCGTCGCGACGAGGCGGGCAGCGCCGAGGCGGGCGCGCGCGCGCTGCGCACCGCCCTGCGGGTCGTCGCGGCGATGCCGCCCGCGAGCGAGCTCGCGTGACGCGCGTCCTGGTCTCGGCCGGAGATGCCTCGGGCGAGGCCCACGCCGCGGACCTCGTGCGGGCGCTCGCGGCCCGCCTGCCGCAGGCCCGCTTCGTGGGGCTCGGCGGGCCGGCGCTCGAGGCCGCGGGCGTCGAGCTGCGCGTCCCCCTGCGCGACGTGGCCGTCGGCGGGCTCGTCGAGGTCTTGGGCCACGTCCCCCGCGTGCTCGCCGCGTGGCGCTCGCTCGAGGCAGCCGCCCGCGAGACGCCGACCGCCCTCGCCGTGCTGGTCGACGCCCCGGACCTGAACCTGCCGCTGGCCCGCCGGCTGCGGCGCGCCGGGGTTCCCGTGCTCTACTACATCGCGCCCCAGGTGTGGGCCTGGCGGCGCGGCCGGACCGCCAAGATCGCGCGCCGCGCGGACCGGCTCGCGGTGATCTTCCCGTTCGAGGTCGGGGTCTTCGCCGGCACGGGCCTCCCGGTGAGCTTCGTCGGCCATCCGCTCGTGGACCGCATCCGGGCCGCGGACCCCCCGGACCGGACGCGCGCGCGCGCCGCCCTGGGACTCGACCCGGCGCGGCCCCTGCTGCTGCTCCTGCCCGGCAGCCGCCGCAACGAGGTGCGGGGCATGCTGCCCCTGCACCTTGCCGCGGCGGCAGCCCTGCGGGCGCGCGTGCCGGACCTGGCGGTCGCCCTGGCGCTGGCTCCGACCGTGACCCGCTCCGACGTGACGCCAGCGCTGGGGGGGCTGGACGTGGTGGTGGTGGAAGGGCGAGCCTACGAGGCCATGGCCGCCGCCGACGTCGCCCTCGCCAAGCCGGGCACCGCCACGCTCGAGCTGTGCCTGCTCGGGACCCCCTTCGCGGTGATGGGGCGCGCGCACCCGCTCTCGGCCGCGATCCTGCGCCGGCTCGTCCGGCTGCCGTCGTGGACGCTCCCGAACCTGCTGGCCGGCGCTCCGATCGTGCCCGAGTTCCTGCAGCAGCAGGCGCGTCCCGAGCGGGTCGCGCTGGCGCTCGAGGAGCTCCTGGCGGGGCCCGCGCGCGAGCTCCAGCGCCGCCGGCTCGCGGCCGTCGCGCGCGGGCTCGGGCCGGGCGGCGCGGCGGCGCGGGCGGCGGCGATCGCCGAGGAGATGATCCGTGGTCGCGTGGCCGCTTAGGCAGGCGGGCGCGGCGCTGCTGGCCGCTGCGGCGACGCCGCTCGGTGTTGCCGCGCTGGCGCTGCGGCCGAGCTGGCGGGTAGGCCTGGGCGAACGGCTCGGGTTGCGCACGCCGGAGATCGCCGCGCCGGTCTGGGTGCACGGGGCGAGCGTCGGTGAGATCCTCGCCGCGACGCGCCTGGTCGACGCGCTGCGCGCGCACGGGCACGCGGTGCTGGCCTCGACGACGAAGCCCACCGGGCGCTCGGTGCTGGCACGGGTGCGCCCCGAGGTGCCGCGCCGGCTCGCGCCGCTCGACCATCCCTGGTGCGTCGCGATGGCGCTCGAGCGGGCGGCACCGGCCGCGCTGGTGCTGGTCGAGACGGAGCTCTGGCCGCACTGGATCGCCGCCGCCTGGCGCCGGGGCGTGCCGGTGGCGGTGGTCTCGGCGCGCATCTCGGACCGCAGCTTCGGGCGCTACCAGCGGGTGGGCGCGCTGGCGCGCCGCACCCTCGCGCGGCTCTCGGCGGTGGGCGCACGCACGGCGGAGGACGCGCGCCGCTTCGTGGCGCTGGGCCTGCCCGAGGAGTGCGTCGAGATCACCGGCGATCTCAAGCTCGAGCCTCCCCTCGGCGAGCCCGCGCTCGCGCCGGAGCTCGAGCGCGCGCTCGCGGAGACGCCGTTCTGGGTCGCCGCCAGCACGCACGCGGGGGAGGAGGAGGCGGCGTTGCACGCGCTCTCCGCGGCCGAGGCGGCGGGCGTCCCGACCGCGCTGGTGCTGGCTCCCCGCTATCCCTACGACCGCTCCGCCGAGGTGCGGCGCGTGGTGGCGGCACACCGGCGGAGGCTCCGCGTGCGCTCGCGGCTGGGCGAGATGGAGCCGCTGGCGCCGGGCGAGGTGCTGCTGCTCGACAGTCTGGGCGAGCTGCCCGGCGTGATCGCCCGCGCGCGGCTCGCCTTCGTCGGCGGCTCGCTGGCGCCGGTGGGGGGACACAACGTGGTGGAGCCCGCGCTGGTCGCGCGCCCGGTCGTCTTCGGGCCCCACACCCACCAGGTCCGCGACGCCGCCGCGCTGCTGCTGGCCAGCGGCGGCGGGCGCCGGGTCGCCGACGCCACCGAGCTGGCGGCGGCGGTGATCGAGTGGCTGCGCCATCCGGCCGCTGCCAAGGACGCGGGCGACGCGGCACGCCGCGCCATCGAGCCGCACCGCGGCGCCACCCGGCGCTGCCTGCGGCTGGTCGAGCGGATGCTCGAGGACGCGGCGGCGCAGCGGCCGGCCGGTTGACACGAATCGGCGTGGGATCACCGCGGGCGCCGGGCTGGCTCGAGGATCCGGCCCCCGGCCCGCTCGCGCGCGCGGCGCGAGCGCCGCTGGCGCCGGCCGCCTGGGCCTGGGAGGCGGGGGCCTGGCTGCACCGCCACGCGCGGGGCGCGCGCTTCCGAGCGCCCGCGCGCCTGCCGTGCCGCGTGGTCAGCGTCGGCAGCGTGGTCGTCGGGGGCTCCGGGAAGACACCGGCGGCGGCGTGGGTGGCGTCGGCCCTGCGCGCGCGCGGCCACGCGGTCGCGATCGCGAGCCGCGGCTACGGGCGGCGCGGCCGTCACGAGGTGCTGGTGGTCTCGGACGGGCGGCACGTCCGGGCGTGGCCGCACGAGGCGGGCGACGAGCCGGCCGTGCTGGCTGCGCACGCGCCCGGCGTGCCGGTTCTCGTCGGCCGCGACCGCGCGCGGGTCGGCCAGCACGCCGTGACGCTCTTCGGCTGCGACGTGCTGGTGCTCGACGACGGCTTCCAGCACCACCGCCTCGCGCGCGACGTCGAGCTGCTGGTCTTCGACGGCGGCGGGCTCGGCAGCGGCCGGCTCCTGCCGCTGGGCCCCCTGCGCGAGCGCCTCGGCGAGGTGCGCCGCGCCGACGCGCTGCTCGTCGTCGACGGCCCGCTTCCGGAGCGCGACGCCGAGCGTCTGGAGCGCGCGGCACCGGATGCTCCGCGTTTCGCAGCCCGCCGCCGGCCGGTGTCGCTGCGGCCGCTGCGCGGCGGGGCCCCGCGCGCGCCGGTCTGGCTGGCCGGCCGCCCGCTCGGCCTGCTCTCGGGCCTCGCCCGGCCCGCTGCCCTGCGCCGCACGGTGCAGGCGCTCGGCGCGCAGGTCACCGCCGAGCGCACCTTCCCGGACCATCACCGCTATCGACCCGAGGACCTCCGCCGCCTGGCCGGGCTCTGGGTCACGACCGAGAAGGACGCCGTGAAGATCCTCCCGAGCTGGTGCGAGGGCGTGGATCTGCAGGTCCTCGCGATCGAGCTCGAGCTCGCCGAACCGGAGGCGTTCCTGGGCTGGCTCGGCGCGCGCCTGTAGCCCCTCAGGAGGGGTACAGGAGGGCGTGTCGCGCGAGCCGCCGGCGCTCGGCGGGGAGCCGTGCGAGCAGCGCCTGGCGGAGCGCGCGATCGCCGGCCGTGTAGGCGCGCAGGAACCAGAGGGCACCGCGTGGTCCGCCGGCGGCCGCGAGCAGGCCGCGCTTGTGGAGCGAGCGGTACAGGCGCATGAGCTGGGCCATGCGCGCCGCCGCGCCCTGCGGAGCGCCGGCACGCGCGCCGTCGAGGTCGACGATCCAGACGGCGACCCGCTCGCCGCCGTCGCGGACGAGGAGGTTGCCCGCGTGCAGGTCCGGGTGGGCGCCGCCGACGTCGTGGAAGCGGCGCACGGCCTGGCCGGAGGCGGCCAGGATCCGGCGCAGGTGGACGCGCGGCGGCGGCGCGGCGAGCAGCGTCGCGGCGTCGACGGCATCGTCGACGAAGGCGGTCCCGAGCGCGGCGTTCCAGACGGCGCCGCGGCGCCAGGCGATGGCGAAGAGCGGCCGCGGTACCGGGGCGCCGGCCCCGCGCAGGCGCGCCGTCACGGCGAGCTCGGTGAAGGGGCGGCGCGCGTCCGCGAGCGCACCGCCGAGGAGCGGCGCGAGCCAGCCGCCGCGCCGGAGCCCGCGCAGCGCCACGCGGCCGGCCCCGCCCGCGAGCGTGGCGACGGCGATCGGCGCCCGGCCCCGCGCACCCTGCGCCTCGGCGAGCCGCGCGCGCACCCGCTCGGGGTCGAGCAGGCCGGCGGCGGCCAGCGCGGGCTCGAGCGCGGCGTCGGCGGCGATCCGCAGGCCCGGCGCCTCGCGCCAGGCGAAGCCGGCGGGCGCGGGATGCCGCGGGGGTGCGCTCACGGGTGATCCCACCTCCGCTGCCCCGGGCGGCCTACGAGGCCGTGCGCCGCAGGCGCCAGAGCAGCACCCCGGCGGCGAGGGCGAACGCCGCGTTCGGCACCCAGAGCGCGAACGCCGGCGGCAGGCTGCCGCTCTCGCCGAGGAACTCGCCGAAGGTGAGCAGCGTGTAGTAGGCGGCGGTCAGGAAGGCGCAGGCCAGGAAGCCCCAGGAGCGGGCTGCGCGCGTGCGGCTCGAGCCGAGTGCGACGCCGAGCACCGCGAAGAGCAGCGGCGCGAAGGGCAGCGCGAGCCGCCGGTGGTACTGGGCGCGGAAGTCGTTCGGGTCGCGGCCGCCGCGCGCGGCGGCGTCGAGCGTGCCCTGGTCGGCCTCCGCGATCGCCTCGCGCAGCTCGTCGAAGCGCATCTCGCGCGGGCGCGTACTGCCGCCGCGCTCGAACAGCGCCGTGGCGTCGATCGCGTACTCGAAGCGGTCGAAGACGATCCGCTGGTGGTGCTCGGCGTCCCGGTTCTCGAAGTGGACGTCGCCGTGCTCGAGCTCGAGCCGGATCGTGGTCGTGCCGGGGTCGAAGTGGAAGCGCCCCTGCTCGGCAAAGACCAGGAACGGGCGCCTGGGGTCGCTGCGGTCGGCCACCAGGATCCGGCGCAGCCCGTTCTCGCGGTCGCGTGCCTGCACGTAGACGACGCGCGGGCCGATCGCGCGGAAGCGGCCCGGCTCGAGCAGCCCGCCGCGCGAGGCCACCTCGGCCAGCAGGCTGCGCAGCTCGCGCCGCGCGGCCGGCTCGCCGTGGACCATCAGGAGGCCGGTCGCGACCGAGACGAGAACCCCGAGCGCGAGCGCGGGGCCGAGCACCGCCCCGAGCCCGAGCCCGCAGGCGCGCATCGCCGTGAGCTCGGCGTCCGCCGACTGGCGCGCGGCCGCCGCCAGCACGCCGAACAGGAAGCCGACCGGGATCGAGTAGGCGGCCACCAGCGGCATCAGGGTGCCGAGCAGCTCGAACACGTCGCTCCACGAGAAGCCGACCGCCAGCAGGGCGGGAAGCCGCTGCGCCAGGTTCTGGGCCAGCATGATCACGACGAAGCCGGCGAAGCCGAGGCCCGCGTAGAGCGCGATCTCTCCGGCGACGGAGGCGGCCAGCGTGCGGGAGACGCGCATCGGCGCGTATGCTAACCGGGCCGTCCGCAGGGTGCCGAAGCGCACGGAGGCGGCGGCGCGTGCGAGGCGGCGGGGCCGCGCGACCGGGCGAGCGCGTCCCCGGCGATCGCGGCCCCAGCACTCCGGAGGTCGATTCCTGGCCATCTGCGTGAACCCGCTCCGGCACCCGCCCGCGGCCGACCGGATCCTGCTCGTGCGCCTCGGCGCGATCGGGGACGTGGTACGCACCCTGCCGGCCGCCTCGGCGCTGCGCGCCGCGTACCCGGGCGCGCACGTGGCCTGGCTCGTCGAGCCGGCGTCGCGCAGCGCCGTCGAAGGACAGCCCTGGGTCGACGAGGTGCTCGTCTTCCCGCGCGCGGAGCTCGCCGGCGCCCTGCGCCGGCTGCGCCCGGGCCGCTTCGCCGCGGCGCTCCTCGGGTGCGTGCGCGCGCTGCGCCGGCGCCGCTTCGACCTCGTCGTCGACTTCCACTCGATCGGGAAGAGCGCGCTGCTCGCGCGCGCGAGCGGGGCGCCGGTGCGGGTGGGCTATGCGGCCCCGTTTGCGCGCGAGGGCGCCTGGTGGCTCGCGACCGCCCGCGCGAAGCTCGCGGCCAGGCGGCTGTCGCGCTTTGCTCGCAACCTCGCCCTGGTCGAGTTCCTGGGCGTGCCGGTGGCGCCGGACGCAGCACCGCTGCGCGCGGGGGGCGACGCCCGCCGGCGGCTCGGCGACGCGCTCGGCCCGGGCCCAGCGCCGGTCGTGCTGCACCCGGGCACCAGCGCCGATACGCCGCACAAGCGCTGGAGCGCCGGCGCCTGGGCCGCCGTCGCGAGGGGCCTGGCCGCGGAGGGCCAGCGCGTTCTGGTGAGCCACGGCGCTGCCGCGGAGGAGCGCGCGCTCGCCGAGGCGATCGTCGCGGGATCGGACGGCGCGGCCCGGCTCGCGCCCGCCACGGCCGGCCTCGGCGAGCTGGCGGCGCTGCTCGGGCAGGCGCGGCTCTTCCTCGGCAGCGACAGCGGGCCGCTGCACGTCGCCTCGCTGGTGGGAACGCCGGTCGTGCAGCTGCTCGGCCCGACCGATCCGGTCGAGAACGCACCGCATCCGGGCACCCCCTCGCGCTCCGTGCGCGTCCCGGTGGCGTGCAGCCCCTGCCGGCGCGGGTGCGCGTCGGCCCCCTGCATGGCGCGGATCGGGCCGGACGCCGTGCTCGCGGCGGCGCGCGCGCTGCTGGCGGCCCCCGAGCCGGGGTAGTACCCGTCTCGCGAAGCGGCGCCCGAGGGGCGGCCGCCGGGCGGAGGGCTGGTGGCCGAGCGCATCCTGGTGCGCGCTCCCAACTGGGCGGGCGACGTCGTGATGGCCACGCCCGGCCTGCGCGCGCTGCGCGCCGGGCGCCCGGGCGCCCACGTCGCCGTGCACGTGAAGGCCTCCCTCGCGCCGCTGCTCCGGGGGGCACCCTGGATCGACGAGATCGTGCCGCTGGCCTCGGCGGGGCGCGGGGCGGGCGCCCTCGTGCGCGAGGGCGTCGGGCTGCGCGCGCGCCGCTTCGAGCTCGGCCTGTGCCTGCCCGACTCCTTCTCCTCGGCGCTCCTCATGCGCTGCGCCGGCGTCGGGCGGATCGTGGGCCATGCCACCCAGGGTCGCCGCGTGCTGCTCCACGTCGCGGTCGCGCCGCGCCCCGGTCTCGTGCCGCGCGAGCAGCAGGTGCTCGACGTCGTCGCGGCCGCGGGTTGCCCTGCGCAGGGCCCCCACCTCGAGCTCTTCGTCCGCGACGAGGAGGAGCAGGCCGCGCGCCACGCGCTGGCTGCGGCCGGGATCGGTGCCGGCGAGCCGCTCGCGCTGCTGGCGCCGGGCGCCTCGTTCGGGCCCGCGAAGCGCTGGCCCCCGGAGCGCTTCGCCGCGGTGGGCGACGCGCTGGCGGCGGCAGGCGCGCGGGTGGCGGTGATCGGCGCGCCCGACGAGGCGCCGCTCGCCAGCGCGCTCGCCGCGGCGATGCGCGCGCCAGCCGCGCTCCTCACGGGGCGGCTCGACCTCGGCGCCCTCAAGGCGGTGGTGCGGCGCGCGCGTGTGCTGGTCTGCAACGACGCCGGCGCACGCCACGTGGCGGTGGCGTTCGGCGTGCCCGTGCTCGCGCTCTTCGGCCCGACCAGCCTCGCCAAGACGAGCTGGAACCTGGAGCGGGTCCGGGCCTTCGCCGCCGACGTCGGGTGCCGGCCCTGCTACCGGCGCCGCTGCCCGATCGACCACCGCTGCATGACGGGGATTGCGAGCGAGCGCGTGGCCGCCGCAGCCGTCGAGGCGTTCCGCGATCCCGAAGGCTTCCGCGGCGACGCGGCGCGGCAGCTGCTGCGCGAGCCCGCGGCGCCGCTGGCGCCGGCGCGACGCCGCTCGGTGCCGGCGTGAGCGACCTCTCGATCGTGCTGCTCACCTGGAACGGGCGCGAGCTCGTGCTCGCCTGCCTGGCCTCGATCGAGCGCGCCCTGCGCGGCCCCGGGGCCTCGCTCGCGGTCGAGACGCTGGTCGTCGACAACGGCTCGGGCGACGGGACCGTCGCGGCGGTGCGGGAGCGCTTCCCGTGGGCCGAGCTGGTGGCGCTCCCGCGCAACCTCGGCTTCGCGGCGGGCAACAACGCCGGCCTCGCCCGGGCGCGCGGTCGCTACGTCGCCCTCCTCAACAACGACACCGAGGTCCTGCCGGGCTGCTTCGAAGCCTGCGTGCGGCACCTGGACGCGCACCCCGGCGTCGGCGTCGTGGGGCCCCAGCTCCTGCACCCCGACGGGCGGCTCCAGAACAGCATCCACAACGCGCCGACGCTGCTCGGCGAGCTGGTGCCGCGCGGGGTGCTCGAGAGCGTGTGGCCGCGCCGCTTCCCCTCGAAGCGCTTCCGCCACGACGGACCCCTCGAGGTCGAGGCGGTGCTCGGCGCCTGCATGGTGGCGCGCCGCGAGGCGCTGGAGGCCGTCGGCCCGCTGCCCGAGGACTACTTCTTCTTCCTCGAGGAGACGGACTGGCTGTTCGCGATGCGCGCGGCGGGCTGGCGCGTCGTGCACCTGCCCGAGGCGCGCCTGCTCCACCACCACGGCGCCACCACCAAGAAGCGCGTCCCGCTCGCGACCCGCATCGAGTACCACCGCTCGCTCTACCACTTCTTCCGCAAGCGCCGCGGGGCGGGCCGCGCCGCCGCCGTCGTCGCCGTGCGGGTGGCGAAGCTCGTGCTCGCCCTGCTCGCGCTGGCACCGCTCGCGCTCGTCGTGCCGCGTGAGCGCGAGCGCTGGCGCGAGCGCGCGGCGATCCTCGCCTGGCACCTGCGCGGCTGCCCGGCGTCCTGGGGGCTCGCGGGCATCCGGGCGCAGGCGGAGGGTGCGGCGTGAGGGTGCTGGTCACGGGGGGCGCCGGCTTCATCGGCTCGCACCTGGTCGATGCGCTGCTCGCGCGCGGCCACGAGGTCCGGGTGCTCGACGCGCTCGAGGCGCAGGTGCACGGTCCCGAGCGCAAGCCGCCGCCGTGGCTGCCACCCGCGGTCGACCTGCGCGTCGCCGACCTGCGCGATCGCGCGGCCGTGCGCAACGCGCTCGCGGACGTCGAGGCCGTCTTCCACGAGGCCGCGGCGGTCGGCGTCGGCCAGTCGATGTACGAGATCGAACGCTACGTGTCCGCGAACACGCTCGGCGCGGCCGTGCTGCTCGAGGAGCTCGTGGAGCGGCGCGGCCAGCTCCGGCGCGTGGTCGTGGCGTCGTCGATGTCGCTCTACGGGGAGGGCGCGTACCGGGACGCGGAGGGCCGGACGGTCCACCCCGGCCTGCGGCCGGCCGCGCAGCTCGAGGCGCGCCGCTGGGAGCCCGAGGACGCGCGCGGGCGGCCGCTCGCGCCGGTCCCGACCCCGGAGTCCGCGCCGATCGCGCCCACCTCCGTCTACGCGGTGACCAAGCGCGATCACGAGGAGCTCTTCCTGGCGGTCGGGAACGCCTACGGCATCCCGACCGTGGCGCTGCGCTACTTCAACGTCTTCGGGACGCGCCAGGCGCTCGGCAACCCCTACACGGGGGTGGTCGCGATCTTCTCGAGCCGGCTGCTCAACGGCCGCGCCCCGGTACTCTTCGAGGACGGCCGCCAGACCCGGGACTTCGTCCACGTCTCGGACGTCGTGGCCGCGAACCTGCTCGCGATGGAGAAGGACGAGGCCGTGGGGCGCATCTACAACGTGGGGACCGGGCGCGCGACCGCGATCGTGGAGGTGGCGGAGGCGCTCGCGCGCGCGCTCGGCGTGGCCGTCGCACCGGCGTCGACGGGGCAGTTCCGGGCGGGCGACATCCGGCACTGCTTCGCCGACGTCGAGCGGATCACCCGGGAGCTCGGCTTCGAGGCGCGCACCTCGCTCGCGGCCGGCCTGCGCGAGCTGCTCGGCTGGCTGCGCACGCAGGCGCCCGAGGATCGCGTTGCGGAGGCGCGCGGCGCCCTCGAGCGCCGGGGGCTCGCGCGATGAGGCCCGCCCGCCTCGAGCTGCGCCGGCTGGAGAAGCTCCTCGACGGCTTCCGCCACGTCCGCCTGCTCGTGGTGGGGGACGTGGTGCTCGACGAGTACCTGTGGGGCGAGGTCGAGCGGGTGAGCCCGGAGGCGCCGGTGCCGGTCGTGCACGTGCGCCGCGAGTCGATGGTGCTGGGCGGGGCGGGCAACGTGGTGCGCAACGCGGTGGCGCTCGGGGCGTCCTGCGACTTCTGCGCGGCGATCGGTGACGATCGCGCCGGCGATCGGGTGCTCGAGCTGCTCGGCGAGCTGGGCGTCGATCCGGCCGGGATCGTCCGCGTCCCCGACCGGCCGACCACGCGCAAGACGCGGGTGGTGGCGCGCTCGCAGCAGGTCGTGCGCTTCGACCGCGAGACCAGCGAGGCGGTGCCGCCGGGGCTGGCCCGGACGCTGCTGGCCGCCGTCGACGCCGCCCTCCCGCAGGCCCACGGCGTCGTGCTCGAGGACTACGGCAAGGGGCTCCTGGCGCCGCGCCTGCTGCGCGCCGCGATGCGCCGCTTCGAGGCGGCAGGGGTGCCGGTGTCGGTGGACCCGAAGGCCGACCTCGCGGCCTACCGCGGCGCCACGCTGGTCAAGCCGAACCTGCGCGAGATGGAGGCGCTGGCGGGCGCCCGCATCCAGACCCGCGACGAGCTGGCGCGGGCCGCCGAGCGGCTGCGCCGGCGGCTCGGTGGCGCGGCGCTGGCGGTCACGCGCGGGGCCGCCGGCATGACCCTGTTCGGGGACGACATCGAGGGCGTGGACGTGCCCACGCCGGCGCGCGAGGTCTTCGACGTGCAGGGGGCGGGCGACACCGCGATCGCGGTGCTGGCGCTGGCGCTGCGGGCCGGCGGCTCGCTGCTCGAGGCGGCGGTGCTCGCCAACACGGCGGCCGGGGTCGTGGTCGGCAAGATCGGAACGGCGACGGCGAGCCCCGACGAGGTCCGCGAGCGGCTGCCGGCGGCGCTCGCGGCGGTGCAGGGCGAGCTCGCGTGATCCGGAGCATGACGGGCTACGGGCAGGCGGCCTTCACGGTCGACGGGAGCTCCTTCGAGGTCGAGCTGCGCAGCGTGAACCACCGCCATCTCGACGTGAAGACGCGGCTGCCACGCGGGCTCGCCGGCTTCGAGGGCGAGCTGCGCGCGCAGGTCGCCGAGCAGCTCGCGCGGGGCAAGGTGGACCTGAACGTGCGGGCCACCGCCGGAACGGCTCCGGCCGACACGGTGGAGCTCGATCTCGCCGCCGCGGCCCGCTACCTGGCGGCGGCGCGCGCGCTGCGCGAGCAGCACGGCGTCGCCGGCGAGCTCGACACCGCCACCCTCCTGGCGCTGCCGGGTGTCGCCCGCGTGGTGGAGCGCGAGCCCGGCGAGGACGCGCTGCGCGTCGCGCTGCGGCAGGCGCTCGGCGCGGCGCTCGAGGCGCTGGTCGCGCTGCGTGCCGGCGAGGGCGAGGCGCTCGACCGCGAGCTGCGCGGCCGGCTCGAGCGGCTGGAGGCGCTGGTGCGCGGGATCGAGGCACGCGCCGGCGACGTGCAGCGGGTGGTGCGCGACCGGCTGCGCAAGCGCGCCGAGCAGCTCCGCGAGGAGACCGGGCTGCTCGACGAGGCGCGGCTGCACCAGGAGCTGGTGTGGGCCGCGGACCGGCTCGACGTCACCGAGGAGTGCGTGCGCCTGCACAGCCACGTGGCGCAGTTCCGGGCGCTGCTCGCCGCGGCCGGGCCGCGGGAGCCGGCCGGCCGGCGGCTCGACTTCCTGCTCCAGGAGATGGGCCGGGAAGCCAACACGATCGGCTCGAAGGGCGCGGACGCGCCGATCGCGCACCAGGTCGTCGACCTGAAGACCGAGCTCGAGCGGATCCGCGAGCAGGTCCAGAACGTCGAGTGACGCGCCCAGGGACCCACCCGGATGATCCAGGATGCCGACAGCGACGACGCGGTCCTGCGCGCGCCCGAGCCGGGCGCCCCGCGCGCGCGCCTGCTCAACGTCGGCTACGGCAACCTGGTGGCGAGCGGGCGCATCGTGGCGATCGTCGCGCCGGGGGCCTCGCCGATGCGCCGGCTGCGCCGGGAAGCCTCGAACCGCGGCAAGCTCGTGGACGCGACCGAGGGCCGCCGCACCCGCTCGATCCTGGTCCTCGACAGCGACCACGTCGTGCTCTCCGCGATCCACCCCGAGACGCTCGCGGCGCGCCTGCGGGGCGACGGCCCGGAGCACGAGGCGTGAGCGCGAGCGGGAGTCGTCGCGGCCTCCCGTTCGTGGTGTCGGCCCCCTCCGGGACCGGCAAGACGACGGTCTGCCGCGCGATCGTGGCGCAGGACCCCGGGGTGGTGTTCTCGGTGTCGCACACCACGCGCCCGCCGCGCGCGGGGGAGCGGGAGGGCGTCGACTACCACTTCGTCGACGAGGCGGCCTTCGAGGAGCTGGTCGCCAGGGGAGCCTTCCTCGAGCACGCGCGCTACAGCGGCCATCGCTACGGCACCTCGTGGGCGGCGATCGAGGCGCCGCTCGCCAGCGGCCTCGACGTGCTGCTCGAGATCGAGACCGAGGGCGCGCGCCAGGTGCGCCGGCGCCGGCCCGACGCCTGCCTGGTGTTCCTGCTGCCGCCCTCGCGGGCCGCGCTCGAGCGGCGCCTGCGCGGGCGCGGCACCGATCACGAGGACGAGGTGGCGCGGCGCCTCGCGATCGCGCGCGGCGAGTTCCAGGCGGCGCCGCTCTTCGACGCCTTCGTCGTCAACGACGCGCTCGAGCAGGCGGTCGCGGAGCTCGGCGCGATCGTGGCCGCGGCCCGGGCCGGCGGGCGCGCGGCGCTGCCCGGGCGCGCCGGCCTCGACGCGCTGCGCGCACGCCTCGCCCCGGACCTCGGCGACTGGCTGCCGGCCTGAAGCCGGGCGAGCAAAGGCAGGGGCCGCGGCCGTCCGATACCCTAGGCGCGTCCGGACCCCCGACGAGCCCGCATGCTCCGCTTCAACGACATCGCCGACAAGGTCCTCGAGAACCAGCCCGACGCCGACCTGGCGCTGCTCCAGCGCGCCTACGTGTTCGCCGCCAAGGTCCACGAGGGCCAGCAGCGGCTGTCCGGCGAGCCCTATCTGGTCCACCCGCTGGAGGTGGCCGGCATCCTCGCCGACATGCGGCTCGACGAGGCCAGCGTCGCCGCGGGCCTCCTGCACGACACGCTCGAGGACACCCTCACCACGCTGCCCGAGCTCCGGCGTCTCTTCGGTGACGAGGTGGCGGTGCTCGTCGAGGGGCTCACGAAGATCGCGAAGATCGAGTTCACCTCGGCGCGCGAACGGCAGGCCGAGAACTTCCGCAAGATGCTGATCGCGATGAGCAAGGACATCCGGATCCTGCTCATCAAGCTCGCCGACCGGCTCCACAACATGCGCACGCTCGAGCACATGGACGAGGACGCGCGGCGCCGGATCGCCCAGGAGACGCTCGACATCTACGCGCCGCTGGCGCACCGGCTCGGGGTCGACTGGATGCGCCGCGAGCTCGTGGACCTGGCCTTCCGCACGCTCAAGCCCGCCGCGGCCCACGAGCTCGAGGCGCAGATCCAGTCCGGCCGGCAGGAACGCAGCCGCTTCGTGGAGGAGGTGAGCGGCCTGCTCTCCGCGAAGCTCGCCGAGGCCGGTCTGCACGCGGAGGTGACCGGCCGCGAGAAGGAGCTCGCCTCGATCCACGCGAAGATGGAGGCGCAGCGCGTCGGGATCGACCAGATCCACGACGTGATCGCCTTCCGCACCATCCTCGACGGGCCCGAAGCGGCGGTCTACCAGGCCCTCGGGGTCGTGCACGCGCTCTGGCGCCCCGTGCCGGGACGCTTCAAGGACTACGTCGCGCTCGCCAAGCCCAACGGCTACCAGAGCCTGCACACGGCCGTGATCGGTCCTTCCGGCCAGCGCATGGAGGTGCAGATCCGCACCCGCGAGATGCACCGCAACGCCGAGTTCGGGATCGCGGCCCACTGGCGCTACAAGGAGGGCGGCGCCGACGGCCGCCGTTCGGACGACCAGAAGTTCGCCTGGCTGCGCCAGCTCGTGGAGCGCCAGCAGGAGCTCTCGGACCCCCACGAGTTCCTGGACACCGTGAAGGTGGACCTGTTCCCGGACGAGGTCTTCGTCTTCACGCCCCAGGGCGACGTGATCAACCTGCCGCGCGGTGCGACACCGGTCGACTTCGCCTACGCGATCCACAGCCAGGTGGGGGAGCGCTGCGCGGGTGCGCGCGTGAACGGGAAGCTGGTGGCGCTGCGCCACGAGCTGCGCGACGGCGACACCGTCGAGATCCTGACCAGCGAGGCCCAGCAGCCGCGCAAGGACTGGCTCGAGTTCGTGGTGTCGGGCAAGGCACGCCAGCGCATCCGCCATGCGACCCGGGTGGCCGAGCAGGCACGCAGCCGTGAGCTCGGCCGCGAGATGCTCGACAAGGAGCTGCGTCGCGGCGGCCTCTCGCTCGCACGCGCGCTCGAGGACGGCCGACTCGCCGCGCTGGCCCAGGCCGAGCTCTCGGGCGCGCCCGACGACCTGTTCTCCGCGGTCGGCTACGGCCGGATCGCCGCGGCCCAGGTGCTGGCCAGGCTGCGCGGCGACGCGCCGCCGGCGCCGCCCGAGCCCGAGCGCCCGAAACGGCGCGGGCTCTTCCGCCGCGAGCGCGCGTCCACCTCGAAGAGCGGGATCCGGGTCGACGGCCAGCCGGACGTGCTGGTGCGCTTCGCCGGCTGCTGCAACCCGCTGCCGGGCGACGACGTGGTCGGCTTCGTCACGCGCGGCCGGGGCGTCACGGTCCATGCCCGCGACTGCGCCGCCGCCTTCACCCAGGACCCCGACCGGCGCATCGACGTCGAGTGGGAGAGCAAGACCGCGATCCCGCGCCAGATCAAGGTGCGCGTGGTGTCCGTGGACCGCCCGGGCGTCCTGGCCCGGATCACGAAGTCGATCGCCGGCACCGGCGTCAACATCGGCGGCGCCCGGGTGGCCACCAGCGACGATCGGACCGCGATCCACGACTTCGACCTGTGGGTGACCGACCTGCGCTCGCTCACCACGGTGATGAAGGAGATCGAACGCGTGCGCGGCGTGCTCACCGTGGAGCGGGTCCGCGGGTGACACGCGTCTCGGCCGTCGTGATCTGCCGCGACGAGGCGGATCGCATCGCCGCCTGCCTCGAGAGCGTCGCCTGGTGCGACGAGATCGTGGTGGTCGACTCGGGCAGCAGGGACGGGACCGTCGAGATCGCGCGCAAGCTCGCCGGTCGGGTGCTCGTGCGCGAGTGGCCCGGCTACGTGGCCCAGAAGAACTTCGCGCTCGAGCAGGCGGGCGGCGACTGGGTGCTGTGCCTCGATGCCGACGAGCGCTGCACGCCGGCGCTGCGCGAGGCGATCCGGACGGCGCTGGCGGGCGACCCGCCGCTTGCCGGCTACGCCGTGCGGCGGCATGCCTTCCACCTGGGCCGCTGGATCGACCACGGCGGCTGGTATCCCGATTGGAAGCTGCGCCTCGTGCGGCGCGGGCGCGCGCGCTGGGGCGGCATCGACCCCCACGACAAGCTCTTCGCCGACGGCCCGGTGGGGCGCCTCGACGCGGACCTCGAGCACCACACCTATCGCGATTTCGCGGACCACCTGCGCACCGTGCAGCGCTTCTCCGACGTGGTTGCCGGCGAGTGGGTGAAGCAGGGCCGGCGCTTCTCGCCCTGGCGCGCCGTCCTGCACCCGCCGGTCAAGTTCGTCGAGTGCTGGCTCTGGAAGCAGGGCTTCCGCGACGGCTGGCCGGGCTTCGTGATCGCCGCCACCTCGGCCTTCTACGTGCTCGCGAAGCACGTGAAGCTGTGGGAGAAGACGCGGCGCCGATGAGCGCACCGGGCCGGCGCATCCTCCTGCTCAGCAGCGACTGGAAGTGGACCGGCCCGGCCGAGCCCATGCTCGAGCTCGCGGGCGCCCTGCGCGCGCGCGGCGCGGCGGTCTGGCTGGCCTGTCCGGAGGGACCCGGCGAGGCCGAGCGCTCGCTCGCGGGCGAGGCGGCGGCGCGCGGGCTCGCGCCGGCGCTCGTCCTCGCGCCCGGCCGCGCGGCGCGCCCGCTCGCCGACCGGGGGGAGGGCGCGCGCCTGGCCCGCTTCCTCGACCGGCACGACATCGAGGTCGCGCACTGCTGGCACACCCGCGATCACGTGCTCGCGCTGCGCGCGGCGCGCGCGCGCCGCCGGGCGGGCCGCACGGCCGTGGTGCGGAGCTGGCGCGCCGCCGGCCCGCTGCCCGGCGCGCCGTGGACGCGCTGGCTGCTCCGCCGCGGCGCGGATGGGCTGCTCGTGCCCTCGCCCCGCCTCGCCGGCGCGCTCGCGGCGCGCGGCGGCCGGCCGGTGGCGGGGCACTTCGGGGCCATCGACCTCGCGCGCTTCGCACCCGCCCCCCCCGACCCGGCGCTGCGCCGCAGCCTCGGGCTCGCCCCCGGCCAGCGCGTGCTCGGCATCGTGGCGCGCGTGCAGCGCCACCGGCGCTTCGAGCTGCTGCTCGCCGCCGCGGCGCGCCTGTTCGAGCGGGTTCCCGGGGCGCGGCTCGTGATCGTCGGCCGGGGCACCCACCGGGCGGAGCTGGCGGAGCGGCCCGCCGCGGCGCTCGGGATCGCCGATCGGGTGGTCTTCGCCGGCTACCGCGGCGCCGACTACCCGGCCGTCCTGCGCGCGCTCGACCTGCTGACCTTCCTCGTGCCCGGCTCCGACGGCACCTGCCGGGCGGTGCTGGAGGCCGCCGCCTGCGGGATCCCCGCCGTGACCTCGCGCCGCGGCGCGCTGCCCGAGATCGTGGCGGACGGCGGGACGGGGCTGCTCGCCGACGAGGAACCGGTAGCGCTCGCGGCGGCCTGGGAGGCGCTCCTGTGCGACGAGCCGCGCCGGCGCGCCTTCGGCGAAGCGGCGCGCCGGCGCGCCGAGGCGCTCTTCGCACCCTCCCGCTTCGCCGACACCGCAGAGGGTCTCTACGCCGCCGCCGCGGCTCAGCTCTGGAGCCGCGCCAGGTCGCGGTAGAGGCCCGGCTCGGCGAGCAGCTCCTCGTGGGTGCCGATCCGCGAGACCATGCCGTCCTCGAGGACGACGATGCGGTCGGCGTGGCGCACCGTCGAGAGCCGGTGTGCGATCACGACGACGGTGCGGCCCTGCATGAGCCGCTCCACGGCGTCCTGGACCAGCCGCTCGCTGTGGGCGTCGAGGGCGCTCGTGGCCTCGTCGAAGATCAGCAGCGCGGGGTCGCGCAGGAGCGCGCGCGCGATCGCCACGCGCTGTCGCTGCCCGCCCGAGAGCTTCGCGCCGGCCTCGCCCACCGGCGTGTCCCAGCCCTCGGGCAGCGCGGCCACGAACTCGTCGACGTGGGCGGCGCGGCCGGCCGCCTCCACCTCGGCGTCGCTCGCGGCGGGCCGGCCGAAGCGGATGTTGTCGCGGACCGTGCCGGCAAAGAGCAGCGGGTCCTGGGTGACCACCGCCACCTGGGCCGCCAGCGAGTCGCGCGCGATGCGCCGCAGGTCGACGCCGTCGAGCTCGATCGAGCCGGAGTCGGGGTCGTGGAGCCGCAGCAGCAGGTCGGCGAGCGTGGTCTTGCCCGCGCCGGTGCGGCCGACCAGCGCCACCATCTCGCCGGCGCGGATCTCGAGCGACACGTCGCGCAGCACCGGCTCGCGGCCGTAGGAGAAGCGCAGCTTCGTGGCGCGCAGGCCCTGGCGCAGGCCGTCGATGCGGACGGCGTCGGGCGGGTCGGGAGGGTCGCCCGGGCGGTCGAGCAGCTCGAAGAAGCGCTCGGCGGAGGGCAGCGCGTCCTGGAGCTGCGTCCACGCCTTGGTGAGGTCCCGGATCGTCCGCTGCGCGGTGATCATCACCGCGCCGAAGGCCGCGAGCGAGCCGGTCGTGAGCCCCCAGGCCTGCTGCAGCGCGAGCCAGGTGCCGAGGCCGAGCACCAGCAGGCCGACGGCGTTGGTGACCGCCTCGACCGTGCTGCGCGAGCCGACCCGGTTGCGTACGACGCGCATGCTGCGGCGGAACAGCCGCTCGTTCTCGCGGCCGAAGCTGTCGGCCTCGAAGCGCTCGGCGCGGAAGGCCTTGATCACCTTGATGCCGGCCAGGATCTGCACGAGGCGCTGGACCACCTCGCCGGTCGTCTCCTGCCGGCGCCGTGCCGTGCGCCGGATCCGGCGCCCGAAGAGCGCCACCGCGCCGACCAGCGCGGGCGCGAGCGCCAGCACCAGGAGCGTGAGCTGCCAGGAGATCAGGAGCAGGGTGCCCACGCTGGCCACGACGAAGAGCAGCGCCTCGACCACGTCGCCGAGCAGGATGCGCAGGGCCTGGTGCGCGAGCAGCGCGTCGTTGAGGGTGCGGGTGAGGGCGTCGCCGCGGCGCAGCGCGTGGTGCGCGGCGAGCGGGAGCCGCAGGAGCTTCTCGGCCATCTGGCGCTGGACGTCGATCAGGACCCGCCCGAGCGCCCATTCGGTGAGGTAGTCCGCGCCGAAGTGGGCAACCGGCAGCACGAGCGCGATCAGGACGCCGGCGAGGAGCAGGCCGAGGAGGCGGTCGGAGAAGCCGAGCGGGGCCGGCGCCGGCCCGGACGGGGCAGGGACCGGGTCGCTGCGCAGCGCGCCCGGCAGCGCGCGCGTGACCAGGTGCTCGAGGCCCGGCCACGACAGGGTCGGAGGCGCGGCGGCGGGCGCGGTGCCCGCCGCCGGCAGGACGTCGTCGATCAGCGGCTTGATCAGCCAGGTGCGCCCCATGCGGGCGCTCGAGTAGAGGCCCGCGCAGAGCACGCCGGCCAGCAGCACGAGCGCATAGGGGCGCGCGTAGCCCACGAGCCGGAGCAGCGGCGATCGGGTCATGCAGCCGGGCTCATGACGGCCCACCTCGTCGAAGGCCCCGTGCCGGCCGCCGCGCGCCGGCAGCCCCGCGCCGGCAACCGGGGGGCGGCCTCAGTGGAGGTCGGCGAGGATCGCCTCCCCGGCGCGCCAGCCTAGCAGGCAGTCGCCCTCGACCCCGAGCACGCCGACCGCTTCGCGGGCGAGCCGGTACACCGGCGGCCGGGACACCAGCCGCAGCTCGACCTCCCCGGGCCAGCCCGTGCCGGGCGCGGGATCCTCGAGCGCCAGGTCGTCGTCCCAGCGCGGGCGCACGAGCGGTGCCAGCAGCCGCACCCGGTCGCGCGCGAAGGGCATCAGGTCGAGCACCACCTCCGCGACCTCCCGCTCCAGCGCCTCGTCCATCTCGGCGCCCGGCGGGAGCAGGAAGCTCGCGACCACGACGACGTCGCGCCCGTGTCGCTCGGGATGGATCGCGATGCGCACGAGGTTGTCGCCTTCGAGCGGTGCGCGCGGATCGCGCACCCGCACGAGCCGGCTCGCCATGCCCTCGGGCAGCGCGTCGGCCGGCACGCGCAGCGCGATCCAGCCGCGGTGGCGGAGCGGGAGCGCGTCCGGCAGGAAGTCGGGCGCCTCGCCGTCGCCGCCCGAGAGGTGCGCGGAGAGTGGGCCGACCGGCGCGTTGAGCACCAGCGAACGCCCGCACCACACCTCGTCCGAGAGCGCCGGCGCGATGCCCGCCAGCTCGCCGATCGAGACCAGCTCGAAGCGGTTCGGCAGGAGGCGGATCTCGCCGTGCAGGCTCTGGAAGCGCCGGCGCAGGAGGCCGAGCAGCGAATCGTCGGCCGACTCCCAGGCGGTGCCGCCCTCGAGCGCGCAGCCGAGCAGCCGGGCGCGCGCCTCGGGAGTCACCTGGGGGGTCCCGACGTTGACGAGCGCGCGCACCTGGGCCTCGAGGAGCGGCGCGATCGCCTCGGGGGGATGGCTCAGCTCGGCCGGGAGGCCACGCGCGTGGCGCGAGGGGCGGCCGCTGCGGGCGAGGCCGCCGAGGCGCCCCGCGCGCACCAGCGGCGACTCGAGCAGCGCGTCGCGTTCCGCGGCGGCGGCCTCGGCGAGGCCGCGCGTCAGGGCGCGCGCCAGCTCCGGCTTGGCGAGACCCCAGGAGACCAGCTCCTCCGCCGTGCGCGCGGGTGCGCCGAGGTCGACCCGCGCCTCGGGCAGGATCACCTGGTAGGCGATCGGGTGGGGCTGGAGCCGGCGCCGGTCGATGAGCGGCAGCATGAGCGCGCGCAGGCACGCGTCGAGCACGCCGCCCGGGGCGGCGCCGGCCAGGAAGAAGGGCTCGCGCACGGCGGTCGGCAGGCGCGCCGCTGCCTCCTCCTCGACCAGCAGCACCCGCAGCCGCCCCATCGCGAGCCGGATCGCCGCGATCAGGCCCGGCAGCGCGCTGCCGAGCACCACCACGTCCCAGCGGCGGGCCCGCGTGCGCGAGCGGGGGCCCGACAGGGAGACGGTGCGCATCAGCCCGCGCGCCGCGGCCGGACGAAGCGGATCGAGGGGTCGTCGGGCTCGTCGGGCTTGCGCCGCTCGACCGCGCCGATCAGGTAGGCGCGCTCACCGAGCCCCTGGAGCCGCTCGAGGACGTCGTGGCTCTGCAGGGCGGGCACCACCGCGACCATCCCGATGCCGCAGTTGAAGACCCGCAGCATCTCGCCCTCCGGCAGCTCGGCGAGCTGCTGGAGCCAGTCGAAGATCGGCGGGCGCGGCCAGGAGCCCAGGTCGACCCGCGCGCGCACGCCCTTGGGCAGCACGCGCGGCAGGTTGCCCGGGAAGCCGCCCCCCGTCACGTGCACGAGGCCCTTCACCTCGAAGTCGCGCACCAGGTTCAGGACCGGCTTCACGTAGATCCGGGTCGGCGCGAGCAGCGCACCGGCCAGCGAGCCGTTGAGCTCTTCGTTCTGCGCGAGCAGGTCGATCCGGCCGGTGGCCAGGCCCTCCTCGACGATGCTCCGCACCAGCGAGAAGCCGTTGCTGTGCAGGCCGTTCGAGCCGATCCCGATCAGCGCGTCGCCGTCGCTGATCGTCGAGCCGTCGATCACCCGGTCGCGCTCCACGACGCCCACGCCGAAGCCGACCAGCTCGATCTCGCCCTCGCCGTACATGCCGGGCATCGTCGCGGTCTCGCCGCCGAGCAGCGCGCAGCCCGCGCGGCGGCAGCCCTCGGCGATCCCGCGCAGGGCGTCCTCGGCGATCTTCTTGTCGAGCCGCCCCATCGCCACGTAGTCGAGGAACACGAGCGGCTCGGCGCCCTGCACGACCAGGTCGTTCACGACCATCGCCACGCAATCGATCCCGACCGTGTCGTAGCGGCCGAGCCGGGCCGCCAGCGCGAGCTTGGTGCCCACGCCGTCGGCGCTGGCCACGAGCAGCGGCTCGCGGTAGCGGTCCGGGGTCTTGAACAGGCCCGCGAAGCCGCCGATCCCGGAGAGCACCTCGGGCCGGAAGGTGGTGCGCGCGATCTTCGCGATGTCGGAGACGAAGCCCTCGTCGTGGTCGAGGTCGACGCCGGCGCGGGCGTAGGCCGGGGCGCTCCCGCCGCGGGTCTCGTCGTCGTGGGCGCCGGGAGGGGACACGCGGGATGGATAGAAGAGCGGCGACCCCCGAGTCAACCGGTCGGCTACCGTGTGCCCGGTGCGGATCGCCGTCGTGATCCCGACCCTCGACGAGGCCGCCTCGGTCGAGGCCGCGATCGCGAGCGCCGGGGCGGCGGGCGGACCGATCTCCCCGGAGACGTGCGCGCGCGAGCCGGCCCCGCTCGCGACGGGCGATCGCGACATCGAGGTGTGGGTCGTCGACGGCGGCAGCCGCGACGCCACCGTGGCCCGCGCCCGGGCGGCCGGTGCGTGCGTCCTGTCCGCAGCGGCCGGGCGGGCGCGGCAGCAGGAGGCGGGCTGGCGGGCCAGCCGAGGAGACGCGGTCGTGTTCCTTCACGCCGATACGCGCTTGCCGGCCGGCTGGGCCGGCGCCGTCCGCGGCGCTCTCTCGGACCCGCACGTGGCAGGCGGCGCCTTCCGACTGCGCTACGAGCCGCGCCCGCCGGCGATGGCGGTGATCGAGTGGGGAGCCCGCGTGCGCGCCCGCCTGCTCGGCCTGCCCTACGGCGACCAGGCGCTCTTCGCGCGGCGCGGCGTGCTCGAGGCGATCGGCGGGGTCCCCGCCGTGCCGATCTTCGAGGACCTCGACCTCGTCCGCGCCCTGCGCCGCCGCGGCCGGTTCGCGCAGCTCCCGCTCGCGGTCGCGACGTCGTCGCGGCGCTACCTGCGGCGCGGCGTCCTGCGGACCTTCGGGCGCCACGCGCTGGCGCTCGCGGCCTGGCGGCTCGGGCTCGATCGCGAGCGGGTCGCGGACTGGGTGCGCCGGTGAGCGCCGCGGCGCATCCGGCCGGCGCGCTCGAGGCGGGTGCGCCGGCGCCCGGCGGCTGGCGCCGGCTCGCCGGCTACCTGCGCCGCAACCGCGGCAGCTACCTCCTCGGCTCGGCCGTGACGCTCGGCTATGCGGCCGCCTTCGCGAGCGTGCCGATGCTCGTGGCGTGGGCGATCCGGGCGGTCGAGCAGGGGCTTCCGGAGGCCGAGATCCTGCGCCGCTGCGGGGCGCTGGTCGTGGCCACGCTCGCGCGGGGAGCGCTCCGCTACGGCTCGCGCACGATCCTCTTCGACGCCGCCCGCGAGATCGAGTACGAGATCCGCAACGACCTCTTCGCACACCTCCAGCGCCTGCCGCAGTCCTTCTTCCAGGGCTGGCGCACCGGCGACCTGATGAGCCGCTGCGTGAACGACCTGGGCTCGCTGCGGCTGATGCTCGGCCCGGGCGTGCTCTCGGTGCTGCAGACGCCGATCCTCTACGGCTTCGTGCTCGTCGCGATGTTCTCGCTCGACCCGCTGCTGGCCGCGCTGGTGCTGATCCCGTACCCGCTCTTCGTCGTGATCGCGCGCAGCTTCGGGCGCTCGATGCACCGCAGCAACCTCGACGCCCAGGAGGGCCTCGCGGGGCTCGGCTCGCAGCTCCAGGAGACGATCGCCGGGATCGCGGCCGTGAAGGCGTACGCGATGGAGGCGGCCACGGCGGCGCGCTTCGAGGAGGCCAACGAGCGGCTCTACCGGGCGCAGGTCCGGCTGATCCGGGTCAACGGCGCGATGCCGGCCATCGCGAGCATGCTCCCGGCCGCGGCGACCTGGATCGTGCTGCTCGTGGGCGGCCATCGCATCGCCGCCGGCCAGATGGACGTCGCGACCTTCTTCGCGTTCGCGATGTTCGTCTACGAGCTGACCTTCCCGACCTTCATCATGGGCTGGGTCTTCGCGCTCGTGCAGCGCGGGCGCGCCGCCCTGCAGCGCATCGACGAGATCCTCTCCGTGGTGCCCTCGATCGCCGACCGCCCCGACGCCGTGGCGGTCGAGCGCCTGCGCGGCGAGATCGAGTTCCGCGGGCTCTCCTTCCGCTACGAGGCGGGCCGCGAGGAGGCGCTGCGCGAGGTGTCGCTGCACGTGCCGGCGGGCAGCGTGCTGGGCGTCGTCGGCCCGATCGGGTCCGGCAAGACCACGCTCGCCGCGCTGATCCCGCGCCTGCTCGAGGTGCCGGAGGGGCAGCTCTTCCTCGACGGCATCGACGCCAACCGGATCCCCCTGCGCGCGCTGCGCTCGTCGATCGCGATGGTGCCCCAGGACGGCTTCCTGTTCTCGATGTCGCTGGCCGAGAACGTCGCCTACGGGCTCGCCGAGGTGGAGCGAGCCACGGTGCTGGAGGCTGCCCGGCGCGCCCAGCTCGCCAAGGACGTGGCGGACCTCCCGCACGGCTGGGACACGCTGGTCGGCGAGCGCGGGGTCATGCTCTCGGGCGGCCAGCGCCAGCGGGCGACCCTGGCCCGCGCGCTCGCCCTGCGCCCCCGGATCCTGATCCTCGACGACACGCTCTCGAGCGTGGACGCCGAGACCGAGGCCGCGATCCGCCGCGGCCTGCGCGAGGTGTTCGCCGGGCGCACGGTGATCGTGATCTCGCACCGGGTCGCGAGCGTGCGGGACGCGGACCGGATCGTGGTGCTCGACGAGGGGCGGGTGGTCGAGCGCGGCGAGCACGGGGCGCTCCTGGCGCAGGGAGGGCTCTACGCGCGCCTGGCACGGGAGCAGGCGCTCGAGGACGAGCTCGGCGCGGCGCTCGACCACGCCGCCGAGCACGCGGCGGACCCGGACGCCACGCGGGACCCACAGCCGTGAGCGTGGCGGCACGAGCGCAGGACGCCCTCCACGAAGAGGAGGTGCTCGGCAAGGCCTACGACGCCCGGCTGATGGCGCGGCTCTGGCGCTGGGTCGCGCCCTATCGCGGCCAGGTCGCCGCCACGCTGCTGCTCACGGCGCCGATGTTCGTGCTCGAGCTGGCGCCCGCCTGGCTCGTCAAGGCGGGCCTCGATCGCGTCCAGGGTGAGGGCGCAGAGGCTGGCCGCCTCGGCTGGCTCCTGGCCCCGCCCGGCGCGATCGACCCCCTCGCCTGGCTCGCCGGCCTCTACCTGCTCGCGATGGCGCTCGGGGCCGCGCTCCAGTTCCTGCACGCGGTGCTGATGGCGAAGACCGGCCAGGCGGCGATGCGCGACCTGCGGCGCGACGTCTTCGCCCACCTCCAGGCGCTGCACCTCGGCTTCTTCGACCGCCACCCGGTCGGCCGCCTCGTGACGCGCGCCACCAACGACGTCGAGAACCTCTCGGAGATGTTCTCGGCCGGCATCGTCGCCCTGGTGACCGACGTGCTCAAGATGGCCGGCTTCGCGGTGGTGCTGTTCCTGGTCGAGCCGCGGCTCGCGCTGGTGGCCTTCCTGGTCGTCCCGCTCCTCGCTGCGGCCGCCCTGGTGTTCCGGGCCCGGGTGCGCGAGGCCTTCCGCAAGGTCCGCGTCCGCATCGCGCGCATCAACGCGATGATCCAGGAGACGATCACCGGGATGAAGGTGGTGCAGCTCTTCCGCCGCGAGGCTCGCAACCAGCGCGACTTCGAGGCCCTGAACGCGGAGCACCGGGACGCCTGGCTCGAGTCGATCCGCTACGACGCGGCGCTCTTCGCGGCGGTCGAGATCGCCAACGGCCTCGCCACCGCGGTCATCATCGGCTACGGCGCGACGCTGGTGATCGGCGGCGGCCTCACGCTCGGGACGCTCTACGTCTTCATGGACTGGATGCGGCGCTTCTTCCTGCCGCTGCGCGATCTCTCGGCGAAGTACTCGGTGATGCAGTCGGCGATGGCGAGCTGCGAGCGGATCTTCCACCTGCTCGACACCGAGCCGGCGGTGCGCGACCCGGCGACGCCCGCGGCGCCGGCGCCCCCGGCGCCCCCGGCGCCCGCCCGCACGCCGACCGGCGGGGTCGTCTTCGAGCACGTCTGGTTCGCCTACCAGGGCGAGGACTGGGTGCTGCGCGACCTCGACCTGCGGGTGGCGCCCGGCGAGCGGGTGGCGCTGGTCGGCGCCACGGGCGCCGGCAAGACCTCGGTCATCAAGCTCCTGACCCGGCTCTACGAGCCGACCCGGGGCCGGGTGCTGCTCGACGGCGTGGACCTGCGCGAGATCCCCCAGCACGACCTGCGCCGGCGCATCGCGACGGTGCTCCAGGACGTCTTCCTGTTCAGCGGGACGGTCGCCTCCAACGTCGCCCTGGGCCGCCCCGACCTCGACCGCGCCGCGGTCGAGCGGGCGGCGCGCCTGGTGGAGGCCGATCGCTTCCTCGCGCGCCTGCCGCGGGGCTTCGACAGCGAGCTCCGCGAGCGCGGCAGCGATCTGTCGGCCGGCCAGCGCCAGCTCCTCTCGTTCGCGCGCGCGGTCGCCCACGGCGGCGATCTCCTGGTGCTGGACGAGGCGACGAGCTCGGTCGACGCCGAGACCGAGCTCGCGATCCAGCGGGGCCTGCACGCGCTGCTCGCGCAGCGCACCGCGATCGTCATCGCCCACCGGCTCTCGACGATCCAGGACGTCGACACGATCCACGTCCTGCATCGCGGCCGGCTCGTCGAGTCGGGCAGCCACGCGGAGCTCCTGGCCCGGCGCGGCGCGTACTGGCGGCTCTACCGGCTCCAGTTCGAGCACGAGCACACGGGCTCGCCCGCCGGCGGCGAAGCCCGCGAAGCGGTCTGAGGGCTTGCCAACGGCCCGCCGCCGGTGGTACCTAGTGCGTACCCCGCCCCCCCTCCTGCCCGGCGTCCCCCGACCCGGCGAGCGCTCCGAGCCGCCGTAGGGGCCGAGGTCCCGGTTGCGCATCAAGTCCCTCGAGATCACGGGCTTCAAGTCCTTCGCGGACCGCTCCGTGCTCGGCTTCCGGCCGGGCATCACGGGGATCGTCGGCCCGAACGGCTGCGGCAAGTCGAACGTCGTCGACGCGATGCGCTGGTGCATGGGCGAGCAGGCCCCGCGGCGCCTGCGCGGCAAGGGCATGGAGGACGTGATCTTCGCCGGCGCCGAGCTGCGCGGCGCGATCGGCATGGCGGAGGTGGTCCTCACCTTCGACAACTCGGAGGGCCGCGCGCCGGCCGCCTTCGCCGGCTACCCCGAGATCCAGGTGGCCCGGCGCCTGTACCGCAGCGGCGAGTCCGAATACCTGCTGAACAAGACCCCCTGCCGCCTGCGCGACGTCCACGACTTCTTCCGCGATACCGGCATCGGCACCCGCGGCTACACGATCGTGGAGCAGGGCCAGATCGCCTCGATCGTCTCCGCCCGGCCCGAGGATCGGCGCCACCTGATCGAGGAGGCGGCCGGGATCGGCAAGTACAAGGCGCGCCGCCAGGAGGCCGAGCGCAAGCTCGAGGCCACCGAGCAGAACCTGCTGCGCGTGTCGGACGTGCTGGCCGAGATCCGGCGCCAGATCGCCTCGCTCGAGCGCCAGGCCCGCAAGGCGGCGCGCTACAAGCGCCTGCAGGCGCGCGTGCAGCTGCTCGAGCTCTCGCTCGCGGCCGACGACCGGCGCGAGCTGCTGGCCGAGGTCGAGGCCGCCGGCCGGCGCCTCACGCTCCTGCGCGACGAGGTGCAGGCCGGCGAGCTGCGCCTGGCGGAGCGCGAGACCGGGCTCGAGCGCGTGCGCCTCGAGCTGGCCGAGCGCGAGCGCGCCGTGGTGGCGAGCAGCGAAGCGCTCTTCACCCTGCGCGGCGAGATCAAGCAGCTCGAGAGCCGCATCGAGTACGAGCAGCGCGAACGCGACACCCTGGCGCTCGCCCGCGAGTCGCGCGAGGAGGAGCGCGCGAGCCTGCGCACCCAGCTCGCCGCCGCGCAGGCCGAGGAGCGCGCCGCCGCCGAGGAGCTGGCGCACCTCGAGGCGCAGCTCGCGACCGAGGAGTCGGCGCTGGCCCAGGCGGAGGCGGAGGTGCGCGAGGCGGGCGAGACGCTGCGGCGCCTCGAAGGCGAGCGCGAGGCGCTGAACCCGCGGCTCGTGGAGGTGCTCACCGGGATCGCGCGCGGCGAGGACCGGATCGCGGCGCTCGGCGACCGCCGCCACGAGATCGCCCGCCGCCTGCGCAGCGCCGACGAGGCGATCGAGGTCCAGCAGGGCGAGGCGAGCCGCGCCGGGCAGGAGCAGCGGCGGCTCGAGGAGGGACTCAACAACCTGCTCGGCGAGCGCGACCGCCTGATGGCGGCGCTGCGCCAGGCGACGCTGCGCCACGAGCGCGCCGGGCTCGCGCTGCGCAGCGCGAGCGAGCGGCTGCGCGAGGCGCGCGAGCGGGCCTCGGCGCGCAGCGCCCGGCTCGGCTCGCTGCGCGAGGTGCTGGAGCGTGCCGAGGACCTGGGTGGGGGCACGCGCCACCTGGTCGAGCAGGGCGAGGGCGTCCGCGCGGCGCACGGCCTGCGGGGCCTCGTCCGCGACGTCCTCGAGGTGGACCCCGAGGCCGAGGGGGCGGTCGAGGCGGTGCTGCGCGAGCGCGCGGAGGCGCTGGTCGCGAGCGGGCTCGAGGGGGCGCTCGCGGCGCTCGCGCAGGTGCGCGGTGCGGGCGCCGGCCGGGCCGTCTTCGTGCTCGACGCCGGGGACGAGGTGCCGCGCGCGCGCGGCTTCGTCCCGCTCGGGGCCCCGCTGCTCGAGCACGTCCGCGTCCAGGCCGGCTACGAGGCCGTGGCGCGGACGCTCCTCGGCGGCGTCTACCTGGTTCCCGACCTCGGCGAGGTCCGCAAGGTCTACGGCGGGGGGGGCCTGCCGGCGACCTTCGTGACGCCCGGCGGCGACGTGCTCTCGCCCGACGGCGTGCTCACGGGAGGCAGCGCGAGCGGCAGCGGCGTGCTGGCCCGCGCGCGCGAGGTGCGTGACCTCGAGCGCGAGGTCGGGGTGCTCGAGGCCGAGCTCGCCGCCCTGGTCGCGGCGCACGGGGAGGCCGAGGCCGAGCTCGCGCACGCTTCCGACGAGCTCGACAACCTGCGCAACCGCCACCACACGGCAGCGCTCGCGGTCGCGAGCCACGAGAAGGACCTCGAGCGCTCGCGCGAGCGGCTGAAGGCCACGCTCGAGGCGCAGGACGGCCGCAGCGCGGAGCGCTCCGAGCTGGTCGCCGAGGGCGAGGCGCTGGAGCTCGAGGGCGAGGCGCTGGCCCGCCGGCTCGAGTCGCAGCGCGTCGAGCGAGGCGAGGCGCAGCGCGCGCTCGACGCGCTCTCGACCCGGATCGGGCAGGCGGGGCGGGATCTCCAACGCTGCGACGCGGCGTTCACGGAGCGCCGCGTCGGCCACGCCGCCCGGGCCGAGAAGCGCGACCGGGCCGCCCAGGTGCGGGGGCGCGCCCTCGAGGCAGCGCGCGAGGCCGAGGGCTGGATCGCCCGGCGCGAGCGCGAGATCGAGGAGATGGAGGCCCGGCGCGCCGAGCTCGCGGCCTCGAGCGAGGAGGCGCGCGGCCGGCTCGCCGAGCGGCTGCGCGCGGAGGACACCGCCCGGGAGGCCGCCGACCGCGCCCGCGACGGCTTCGAGGCGGCTGCCGCCGAGGTGCGCGCCCGCGAGGACGAGGTGCGCCAGCTCCGGAGCGAGGCCTTCGCCCGGCGCGAGCGCGTGCAGGCGACCGAGCTCGAGCTGCGCGAGCGCGAGCTGCGCCTCGAGCAGGTGGAGCAGCGGGTGCGCGATCGCTGGCAGCTCGAGCTCGCGGGCTGGGTGCCGCCGGCGCCCGGTGAGCCGGTCGTCGCGATCGAGCCGGCGGCCGGGGAGGCCGGCGCGGAAGGCGTCGCGGCGGCGGCGGAGGAGGGCGAGGGCGAGGGCGAGGCGCCGGAGCCGGTCGGGCTCTCGCGCTCGGACGCCGAGTGGGCGACGCGCCCGCGCGAGGAGCGGGTGCGCCACCTCGAGGAAGTGGGCCGGCGCATGCAGTCGCTCGGCGAGGTCAACGTCGGCGCCATCGAGGAGCACGAGGAGCTGGCCGAGCGCCAGCGCTTCCTCGGCGAGCAGAAGGGCGATCTCGAGCACACCGTGGCGCAGCTTCGCGAGGCGATCGCGCGCATCAACCGCGCCAGCCGCAAGCGCTTCCGCGAGACCTTCGAGGCCGTGAACGAGCGCTTCCAGCAGAACTTCCCGCGCCTGTTCCGGGGCGGGAAGGCGAGCCTCTCGCTGACCGAGTCCGAGGACGTGCTCGACGCTGGCGTCGACATCCTGGCCCAGCCGCCGGGCAAGCGGCTCCAGAACGTGAACCTGCTCTCGGGCGGCGAGAAGACGCTGACCGCGCTTGCGCTGCTGGTCTCGCTCTTCCAGGTCCATCCCTCGCCCTTCTTCCTGCTCGACGAGGTGGACGCCGCGCTCGACGACGCCAACGTGGGGCGCTTCAACGAGATCGTGAAGGACATGTCGGCGCAGTCGCAGTTCCTCGTCATCACGCACAACAAGGCGACGATCGAGATCGCCGACGTGCTCTACGGCGTGACGATGGAGGAGAAGGGCGTCTCGAAGGTGGTCTCGGTCCAGCTGCGCGACGGGTAGCCGGCCGCTGGGGCTCGGGCCGCGCGCCCGCCGGAGCGGGCGGCGCGCGGGGAGGCGGCGCCGGGACCGGCGGGTATCCTCCGCCGGCCATGGAGCAAGCCCAGGCCTTCGCCCCGCTGCTCGAGCGGCTGGGCCCGTTCTTCGCGTGGCTGGCGGCGCACCCGCGCGGGGCGTTGCTCGCGATCGCTGCGGTGCCGGTTGCGCTCACCGCCCTCGTCCTCGTCTTCGGCCGCCGGCCCAGCGCGCCACCGGAGGCCGCGATCGAGCTGCCTCCGCCGTCCCCACCGCAGATCGCTGCGCCGGCGGCGGAGACCCCGGTCCCGGCGCCAGCGCCGCTCGCCAGCGCCGCACCGGCACCCGCCCGGACGGTGGCTCCCGCTCCGTCGGAGCCGGTCGTCGAGGCGCCAGCGTCGCGGCCGGCCGCCGCTCCGCGAGCCGCACCGGCTGCCCCGGCCGCGCCGCCCGCACGGCCAGCCGCCCCGCCGGCCCCGGCCCCGCGTCCGGCGCGGCTCGCCGATCGCCTCGCCCGGACCCGGAGTGCCCTCGTCGGAGGGCTCGGGCGCCTGCTCGCGGGGCGCCGGCTCGAGGGCGACGCGCTCGACGAGCTCGAGGCCCTGCTCTTCGGCGCCGACCTCGGCGTCCGGACCACCGAGAGCCTGCTCGACGCGGTGCGCAGCCAGGCCGCCGGCGGCGACGCCGGCGACCTGCGGCGCGTGCTCCGCGAGGCGATCCTCGAGAAGCTCCGGCGGGTCGAGCCGAAGGGCCTGCCGCTCGCGATCGAGGCCGCCCCCCACGTGGTGCTGGTGCTCGGCGTCAACGGATCGGGCAAGACCACCACGATCGGCAAGCTCGCGGCGCTCCACGCCGGCGAGGGCCGCCGCGTGGTGCTCGGGGCGGGTGACACGTTCCGCGCGGCGGCGATCGAGCAGCTCGAGATCTGGGGCGGGCGCGTGGGCTGCGAGGTCGTGAAGGGCGTGGCCGGCGGCGACCCCGCGGCGGTCGCCTTCGACACGGTGAAGGCCGCCCGCGCGCGCCACGCGGACGTCGCGATCATCGACACCGCCGGGCGCCTCCAGACGAAGGCGCCGCTCGTCGAGGAGCTGCGCAAGATCGTGCGCGTGATCGGCCGCGACTGCCCGGGCGCGCCGCACCAGACGCTGCTCGTGATCGACGCGAACACCGGCCAGAACGCGATCTCCCAGGCGCGCGTCTTCCTCGAGGCCGCCGGCGTCACCGGGCTGGTGCTCACCAAGCTCGACGGCACCGCCAAGGGCGGCGTGCTGGTCGGGCTCGCGGACGAGTTCGGGATCCCCGTGCACTGGGTGGGTGTGGGCGAGGGGGTCGAGGACCTGCGCGCGTTCCGGGCCGAGGAGTTCGTCGACGCGCTCTTCGCCGCCGACGAGGGAGCCGCGTGAGGGAGCCGCGGCCGTGAGCCGCTACCTGCTCGCCCTCGACCAGGGCACCACCTCCTCGCGCGCGCTGCTCTTCGATCGCGAAGGCCGGATGGTGGCCGTCGACCAGCACGAGTTCCCCCAGCACTTTCCGAAGCCGGGCTGGGTCGAGCACGATCCCGCCGAGATCTGGGAGAGCCAGCTCCGCGCGGCGCGCGGGGTGCTCGCGCAGGCCCGCGTGCCGGCCGCCGAGATCGCCGCGATCGGGATCACGAACCAGCGCGAGACCACGGTCGTCTGGGACCGCCGCAGCGGCGAGCCGATCCACCGCGCGATCGTGTGGCAGTCGCGGCAGAGCGCCCCGATCTGCGAGCGGCTGCGGGCGGCCGGGCTCGCGCCCGAGGTGCGCGCGCGCACGGGGCTCGTGATCGACGCCTACTTCTCGGCCACCAAGATCCGCTTCGTGCTCGACGCCGTGCCGGGCGCGCAGGCGCGCGCCGAGCGCGGCGAGCTCGCCTTCGGCACCGTCGACTCGTGGCTGATCCACCGGCTCACGAATGGACGGGTCCACGCGACCGATCCCTCGAACGCGTCGCGAACGATGATCTACGGCATCGAGACGCGCGACTGGGACCCCGTGCTGCTCGAGGCGCTCGGGATCCCGCGCGCCCTGCTGCCGCGCGTGGTGGACTCGAGCGGCGTCGTCGCCGAGACGGACCCCGAGTGGTTCGGCCGCTCGATCCCGATCGCCGGGATCGCGGGCGACCAGCAGGCCGCGCTCTTCGGGCAGGGCTGCTTCGAGGCGGGCCGCGCCAAGAACACCTACGGCACCGGCTGCTTCTTGCTCCAGCACGTCGGGGATGCCCCGCGTCCCTCGACGAACGGCCTGGTCACCACCGTGGCGTGGGGCATCGGCGGGCGCTTCGAGTACGCGCTGGAAGGAAGCGTCTTCGTGGCCGGTGCGGCGGTGCAGTGGCTGCGCGACGGCCTGCGGATCGTGGCGGACGCGGCCGAGACGGAGGCCGCGGCGCGCTCGGTTCCGGACAACGGCGGGGTCTACCTGGTTCCCGCCTTCGTCGGGCTCGGCGCTCCCTACTGGGACGAGCGCGCCCGCGGTGTGCTGGTCGGCCTCACGCGCGGCACCACGCGCGAGCACGTGGTGCGGGCGACGCTCGAAGCGATCGCGTACCAGAGCCGGGACCTGGTCGAGTGCATGGCCGCCGACGCCGGGCTGCGGCCGTCGGCGCTGCGCGTCGACGGAGGCGCGTGCCGCAACGCGTTCCTGATGCAGTTCCAGGCCGACGTGCTGGGGATCCCGGTCGAGCGGCCGCGTATGCTCGAGGTCACCGCCTTCGGAGCCGCCGCGCTGGCGGGCCTCGGCGTCGGTGTGTTCCGTGATCGCGCGGCGCTCGAATCCGTCACGGGCGAGGCGACGACGCGCTTCGAGCCCGAGCTCCCCGCCGCCCGTCGCGACGCCCTCTACGCCGGCTGGAAGCGCGCGGTCGAGCGGGCGCGCGCGTGGGACGAGTCGTGAGGCGCACGCTCGGCGGAGCGCACCCGCTGGTGATCGCCCATCGCGGCGCCTCGGGCTACCAGCCCGAGAACACGCTGCCCGCCTTCGAGCTGGCGGTCGCACAGCGGGCGGACATGATCGAGACGGATCTGCACCGGACGCGCGACGGCGCCATCGTCGTGACCCACGACGAGGAGCTCGCGGGGCTCGGCGGCCGGGGCGAGATCGCCGATGCGACGCTTGCCGACGTGCGCGCTCTCGATGCCGGCCGGGGCGCCCGCGTCCCCACCCTCGACGAGCTGCTCGACGGCTTCGGGGCGCGGATCCCCTTCAACCTGGAGCTCAAGCGCGGCACGCGCGCCGACTACCCGGACCTCGAGGAGGGCGTCCTCGCCGCGGTCCGCGCGCGCGGGCTCCTCGAGCGGACGCTCTTCTCGTCCTTCTACGACCCCGTGCTCGAGCGCCTGCGCCGCCGGGAGCCCGCCGCCCGCATCGGCCTCCTGATCTCGCCGCGCTATCCCCGCGACCTCCTGGCGCGCGCGCAGGCACTCGGGGCGGAGGCGCTCCATCCCGAGGCGTGCCTGGTCGACGGCGAGCTCGTCGACGGGGCCCATGCCGCCGGCCTGCGCGTCCTCGTCTACACAGTCGACGACCCGGCCGAGATGGAGCGCCTGCTCGCGCTCGGGGTGGACGGCCTCTTCACGAACGTCCCCGATCGGATGCGAGCCCTCGTCGACTCCCCCGAGGGATTTCAGCTCGCATAGGGTTTCATCTTGACGCATGGCGTCTAGATTCCGTATTCATTCGGCCGAAGGTGGTTTCGACCGAATGAAATTCGAGAGACCCGAGCCGCTCGAGCTGGATTCCACCGACCTGGCGATCCTCGACCTGCTGCAGCGCAACTGCAAGCTGCCCCTGGCCGAGATCGGCAAGCAGGTCGATCTCACGGCCTCCTCGGTGGTCGAGCGCATCAAGAAGCTCGAAGACGCGGGCGTCGTGCGCGGCTACGTCGCGCTCGTCGATGCGCGCGCCGTCGGCAAGGACGTGACGGCCTTCATCGGGGTCTCGATCGACCATCCGCGCGCCTTCGAGCCCTTCGAAAGGGAGGTCGAAGGCGCGGCCGACGTGCTCGAGTGCCATCACGTGACGGGCCAGCACACGCTGATGGTCAAGGTGAAGACCGACAGCACGGCAACCCTCGAGCGGCTGATCGACCAGATCCGCCGCGTCGACGGCGTGACCCGCACCGAGACGATGGTCGTGCTCTCCACCCACACCGAGCGAACCCGGATCGCCCTCGACGGGCTGGAGGCGCCGCTTCCCCGCCGCACGCGCCGGGCTCCCCGAACCCGCCACAGCGGTGGGGCACCGGCATGACGGCACCGCGAAGGAGCCCCCATGACCCGCCACGGACTCCCCTCCCGCCAGGGGCTCTACGACCCGGCGAACGAGCGCGACGCCTGCGGCGTCGGATTCGTGGCGAACCTCCGCGGGGAGAAGTCGCACGCACTGGTGCACCAGGGCATCGAGGTGCTCGAGAAGCTCGAGCACCGGGGCGCCTGTGGCTGTGATCCGGAGACGGGCGACGGCGCGGGCATCCTGGTCCAGCTCCCCGACCGCTTCCTGCGCCAGGAGGCCGCGAAGCTCGGCATCGAGCTGCCTGCCGCGGGCCGCTACGCCTCGGGCATGGTGTTCCTCGCGCCCGGGGAGGGGGCGCGCGAGCGCCAGCAGGCGCTGTTCGAGGAGATCGTGGCTGCCGAGGGGCAGCGCTTCCTCGCCTGGCGCGACGTGCCGGTGCACCCCGAGCGCATCGGCCGGCTCGCACGCGAGGCGATGCCGGTGATCCGCCAGGTGTTCGTCGCCGCGGCCGACGGCATCGACGAGGACGGCTTCGATCGCAAGCTCTACGTGATCCGCCGCGTGTTCGAGCGCCGCGTGAAGGCGATCGGCGCCTTCTGCTACGTGCCCAGCCTCTCGCCGCGCACCTTTGTCTTCACCGGCATGCTGATGTCCACCCAGATCGAGCCCTTCTACCCGGACCTGACCGATCCGGCGCTCGAGTCGGCGATCGCGCTGGTGCACTCGCGCTACAGCACCAACACCTTCCCGACCTGGGATCTCGCGCAGCCCTTCCGCACCATGGCGCACAACGGCGAGATCAACACGCTGAAGGGAAACCGCGCCTCCATGCGCGCGCGTGAGGGGACCCTGCGCTCCTCGCTCTTCGGCGAGGAGGACCTGCACAAGCTCTATCCCATCATGAAGGAGGACGGGAGCGACTCGGCGCAGTTCGACAACGTGCTCGAGTTCCTGTGCCTGGCCGGCCGCGAGCTGCCCGAGGCGATCCTGATGATGATCCCGGAGGCGTGGGAGAACCACGCCGAGATGGATCCGGAGCGGCGGGCCTTCTACGAGTACCACTCGTTCCTGATGGAGCCCTGGGACGGGCCGGCCTCGATCGCCTTCACCGACGGGCGCAAGATCGGCGCGGTGCTCGATCGCAACGGGCTGCGCCCCTCACGCTGGATCGTGACCCGCGACGGACTGGTCGTGATGGCCTCGGAGGTGGGCGTCCTCGAGATCGCGCCCGAGCGGGTGCTGCGCAAGGGACGCCTCCAGCCGGGCCGCATCTTCTTCGTGGACCTCGAGGCGGGCCGGATCGTCGAGGACGAGGAGGTCAAGGCGCACTACGTCGCCCGGCGCCCGTACCGGGAATGGGTGGAGACCCGGCGCGTGCTCCTGGACGACCTCCCGCCCGCCGCGGTTCCGGCGGAGCAGCCCGCCGGCCCCGAGCAGCGCTTCGCGTTGCAGCAGGTCTTCGGGTACACCAGCGAGGATCTCAGGCTCCTGATCGCACCGATGGTCGCGGACGGGAAGTGGGCGATCGGCTCGATGGGCAACGACGAGGCGCTGGCCTGCCTCTCGGATCGCCCGCGCATGCTCTACCACTACTTCAAGCAGCTCTTCGCGCAGGTCACGAATCCGGCGATGGATTCGATCAACGAGGGCACCGTGATGTCGCTCTTCTCGACGCTCGGCGCCGAGAAGAACCTGCTCGACGAGACCGCCGAGCACGCACGCCTCCTGCGCTGCAACCGACCGATCCTGAGCGACGAGGAGCTCGGGCGGATCCGCGCCATCGCGCTACCCGGCTTCACCTGCCGCACGCTGCCCGCGCTCTTCGAGGTGGGGGAAGGCGGCGACGGCCTGCGCCAGGCGCTCGACGCCCTGTGCCGGGAGGCCGCGGCGGCGGTCCGCGGCGGCGCGAACCTGCTGATCCTGTCGGACCGCGGCGTCGATCCCGAGCACGCACCGATCCCGATGCTGCTGGCCACCGGCGCCGTGCACCACCATCTCGTGCGCGAAGGGCTGCGCACGCAGTGCGGCCTGATCTGCGAGACGGGCGAGGCGCGCGACGTGTCGCAGTTTGCGCTCCTGCTCGGCTACGGCGCGGGCGCGATCAACCCCTACCTCGCCCTGGAGACGGTGGCGGAGCTGGCGCAAGACGAGCTCTACGTGCCGGCCTCGGTGGGCCTGGCGAAGGGCACGCAGAACTACCTGAAGGCCTGCGACAAGGGCCTGCTCAAGACGATGGCCAAGATGGGGATCTCGACCCTGCAGAGCTACCGGGGCGCCCAGATCTTCGAGGCGGTCGGGCTCGACCGCGAGCTGGTGGCGCGCTGCTTCGCGGGCACCGCGTCGCGCGTGTCGGGGGTCGGCTACGACGTGATCGCGCGCGAGTGCGCGATGCGCCACGGGCGCGCCTTCGCAGGGGACGGCTGGACCTACCCCGAGCTCGATCCGGGCGGGCTCTACCAATGGCGGCGCCGCGGGGAACGCCACACCTTCAACCCCGACAGCATCTCGCGGCTCCAGCACGCGGTGCGCCAGGACAGCTACGAGACCTTCCGCGAGTTCTCGAAGGCGGCCGACGGCGAGGCCGAGCGCCTGTGCACCCTGCGCGGGCTGTTCCGCTTCCGCTTCGCCGAGGAGCCGATCCCGCTCGCCGAGGTCGAGCCCTCCGAGGAGATCGTCAAGCGCTTCTGCACGGGCGCCATGTCCTACGGCTCGATCTCGCTCGACGCCCACGAGACGCTCGCCATCGCGATGAACCGGATCGGCGGCAAGAGCAACACCGGCGAGGGCGGCGAGGACCCGCGTCGTTTCGCACCCGACGCCAACGGCGACCTGCGGCGCAGCGCGATCAAGCAGGTGGCGTCGGGCCGCTTCGGGGTGACGAGCTGGTACCTCGTCAACGCCGACGAGATCCAGATCAAGATCGCGCAGGGCGCCAAGCCGGGCGAAGGCGGCGAGCTGCCGGGCCACAAGGTGGACGAGACGATCGCGCGCACGCGGCACTCGACGCCGGGGGTGGGCCTGATCTCACCCCCGCCGCACCACGACATCTACTCGATCGAGGACCTGGCGCAGCTCATCTACGACCTGAAGAACGCGAACCGCCAGGCGAAGATCAGCGTCAAGCTCGTGGCCGAGACGGGGGTCGGCACGATCGCGGCCGGTGTGGCGAAGGGCAAGGCCGACGGCGTGCTGATCTCCGGTCACGACGGCGGCACCGGCGCCTCGCCGCTGGCCTCGATCAAGCACGCCGGGCTGCCCTGGGAGATCGGGCTCGCCGAGACCCAGCAGACGCTCGTGCTGAACGACCTGCGCGGGCGGATCCGGGTCCAGACCGACGGCGGCCTCAAGACCGGCCGCGACGTGGCGATCGCAGCGCTGCTCGGCGCGGACGAGTTCGGGTTCTCGACCGCCCCGTTGGTGGCGCTCGGCTGCATCCTGATGCGCGTGTGCCACCTGAACACCTGCCCGGTCGGCATCGCGACCCAGAACCCGGTGCTGCGCGAGCGCTTCGCGGGGCAGCCCGAGCACGTGGTCCGCTACCTCTTCTTCGTGGCAGACGAGCTGCGCGAGATCATGGCGAAGCTCGGCTTCCGGACCGTCGAGGAGATGGTCGGCCGTGCCGACCGCCTCTCCGTGGACGGCGCCGTGACGCACTGGAAGGCGCGCGGCCTCGACTTCACGGAGCTGCTGCACTGCCCCGACGTGCCCCACGCGATCCGTCACTGCGAGCAGCAGGAGCACCGTCTCGACGCGGTCCTCGACGTCCAGCTCCTCGAGCTCGCGAGGCCCGCACTCGAAGCCGGCGAGCGGGTCGAAGCCCGACTCCCGATCCGCAACACGGACCGCACGGTGGGCACCATCCTCGGGTCCGAGGTCTCGCGCCGCTACGGCCCGGAGGGCCTCGCGGACGACACGATCGTGCTGCGCTTCCACGGGTCGGCGGGCCAGAGCCTGGGTGCCTTCGCGCCGCGCGGCATCACGATCCACGTGGACGGCGACACCAACGACTACTGCGGCAAGGGCCTCTCGGGCGGGCGCATCGTGGTCCGGGTTCCGCGTGGTGCAGCCTTCGACCCGGCGGAGAACGTCATCACCGGCAACGTGGCGCTCTACGGCGCCACCTCGGGCGAGGCGTACTTCCAGGGCATGGCCGGTGAGCGCTTCTGCGTCCGCAACAGCGGTGCGCAGGCGGTGGTCGAGGGGGTGGGTGACCACGGCTGCGAGTACATGACGGGCGGGCGGGTGGTCGTGCTCGGCCGGACGGGGCGGAACTTCGCGGCCGGCATGAGCGGGGGCTTCGCCTACGTGCTCGACCTGGACGGCGCCTTCCCGAGCCGCGTCAACGCCGAGCGCGTGGATCTCGAGCCCCTGACCCCCGAGGACGAGGAGGTCATCCAGCGTCTGGTGCGCCGGCATTTCGAGTCCACGCGGAGCGAGCGGGCGGAGGAGGTGCTGCGCAAGTGGAACGACTTCGCACCGAAGTTCGTCAAGGTGTTCCCGAAGGATCTCAAGCTGGCGCTCGATGCGCGCATCGGGGCGAGGACGGGCGATGGCTAAGGTGACCGGGTTCCTCGAGTTCGGGCGGAAGGACACGCCCCTGCGGCCGGTCGAGGAGCGGGTGCGGGACTGGCACGAGGTGCAGCTCGATCCCTCGCCCGAGGAGGTGCGCACGCAGGCCGCGCGCTGCATGGACTGCGGCGTCCCGTTCTGCAGTGTCGGCTGCCCGCTCGGAAACCTGATCCCCGACTGGAACGATCTGGTGTATCGCGACCACTGGCGCGACGCCCTCACCCGCCTGCTGTCGACCAACAACTTCCCCGAGTTCACGGGCCTCGTCTGCCCCGCGCCGTGCGAGACCGCGTGCGTGCTCGGGATCAACCAGGCCCCCGTCACGATCAAGCAGGTCGAATGGGAGATCGTCCGGCGCGGCTGGGAGGAGGGCTGGATCACGCCGGTGCGGCCCGAGCGGCGCAGCGGCCGCTCGGTCGCCGTGATCGGCTCCGGGCCGGCGGGGCTGGCCGCGGCCCAGCAGCTTTCGCGGGCCGGGCACGGCGTGACGCTCTTCGAGAAGAACGACCGGATCGGCGGCCTGCTGCGCTATGGCATCCCCGACTTCAAGCTCGAGAAGTGGATCATCGACCGGCGGCTCGAGCAGCTCCGCGAGGAAGGCGTGTCCTTCCAGACGGGGGTCCACGTCGGCGTGGACCTCTCGGTGGCGGAGCTGCGGCGCAGCTTCGACGCGGTCCTGCTCTGCACGGGCTGCGAGGTGCCGCGTGATCTCCCGGTTCCCGGCCGCGAGCTTCGGGGCGTCTACTTCGCCATGGAGTTCCTGACCCAGAACAACCGGCGGGTCGCCGGCGAGCGGATCCCCGTGGAGGACGAGATCGTGGCCACGGGCAAGCACGTGGTCGTCCTCGGTGGCGGCGACACGGGCTCCGACTGCGTCGGCACCTCCCACCGGCAGGGCGCGAAGTCGGTGACCTCGCTCGAGCTCCTGCCGCGGCCGCCGGCCCGGCGCGACCCGTCCACACCGTGGCCGTTCTGGCCGCTCATGTATCGCTCCTCGAGCTCGCACGACGAGGGCGGCGAGCGCGCGTTCGCGATCGCGACCCAGCGGCTCTCGGGCGCGGACGGCCGCGTGACCGGGCTCCACGCGGTGCGCCTCGCCTTCGGGGAGGCGGATCCCGCGACCGGACGCCGCCCGATGGAGGAGGTGCCCGGGAGCGAGTTCGAGATCCCGGCGGACCTCGTGCTGCTCGCGATGGGCTTCGCGCAGCCGGTCCAGCAGGGACTGCTCGAGGGCCTCGGCCTCCGCCTGGACGCACGGGGCAACGTCGCTGCCGACACCCGGAGCTTTACCACCAGCGAGCCCGGCGTGTTCGCTGCCGGGGACTGCCGGCGGGGGCAATCGCTCGTCGTCTGGGCGCTCTGGGAGGGGCGCGAGGCGGCACGCGCCGTGGACCAGTACCTGGTCCGCCACTCCCTGCTCCAGTCTCGCGATGCCTTCGTCTGAGCGCGCTGCGCACGAGCGGCAGGGTGGAGAGATCGCGCTTGACGCGTTTCCTTCCTCCCCGGTAGGATCGAGCTCGCGATCGGGGGACTCCATTCGCGGCCCGCAATCCCATGGGGACTCGGCTCCGGACTACGAGCGGCTGGAGAAGGCCGTGCTCGAGCTGGCCAGCCGCTACGCCCGGCTGCGACGGGAGAACGCGAGGCTCGCCAGCGCACTCCGCGGGAGCGAGCGGCGCGTGGCGGAGCTGGAGGCCGAGCTGCGGCAGGGCAACCAGCTGCGGAGCGACGTCGCCAAGCGCATCGACGATCTCGTCGGCCAGATCGACCAGATCGAAGACCGCTTCACGGCTCGCGGCGCCTGACGGTGGCGGGCAAGCGCTCGATCGCGATTCGCGTCCTAGGGCAGGAGATCCGGATCCGCACCGACGCCCACCCGAGCGAGCTGCAGCGGGTGGCGAGCCTGGTGGACGAGACGATGGGCCGCCTGCGGGACCGCACCGGCGCCGTCGACAGCCGGGAGCTCGCGATGATGACGGCCGTCAACCTGGCGCGAGCTCTCCTGGTCGAACGCGCGGGACGCCACAGTGAGAGCGCGCTGGCGCCGCGTCTACGCGAGCTCACGGAGCGGGTCGAGACGCTCCTCCAGGACGACCCGCCGCCAGCCTGATCCGTGTCCATCGCCGCGGAAAAGGAGCGCCTGCGCCGGGAGATCGGCACGCTACGCCGGCGCATCGACCCGGCGCGTCGCACGCTCGCCGGGGACGCCGTGGCGCGTCACGTCCTGGCCTGGCCCGGACTTCGCCCCGCGCGGCGCGTGGCGCTCTATGCCGCGCTGCCCGATGAGCTTCCGACGGACCGGCTGATGGGGGCCTTGCTCGCGCGTGGCCACGCGCTGCTGCTGCCGCGTGCCGCCGACTCCGAGCGGCTCGAGTTCGCGGCCGTCTCCGAGCGATCGATCCTCGCTCCGGGCGTCTTCGGTGTGCTGGAGCCCCCGCCGGAGGCGCCGGCCACCCCGCTGCGGGAAGACGACCTCGTGCTCCTTCCTGGCGTTGCCTTCGACCGATGGGGCGCACGCCTGGGCCGGGGCAGCGGCTGGTACGACCGCTCTCTGCCCCCCGGCGTTCGCGACCTCTTCGGTCTTGCCTTCGAGGCCCAGCTCCTGGAACGCGTTCCCGTCACCGCAACGGATCGACGGGTGCGCGGCGTCTTCACCGAGCGCGGACTCCGGTGCTGCCGGGCGCGCGACGCCTCCGGAGGACCACGCTCGTGATCCGAGCTAGGTTCCCGGCCCGATGAAGGCTCTCCTCGACGAGCTCGCCTGGCGCGGCCTCCTCTACCAGCGGACCGCCGAAGAGGCGCTGGATGCGCACCTGCAGTCGCGCGGGCGCACGGGGTACTGCGGCTTCGATCCGACCGCCGACAGCCTCACGATCGGCCACCTGATCCCGATCCTGCTGCTCGTCCACTGGCAGCGAGCCGGCCATCGTCCCCTCGTCGTCATGGGTGGCGGGACGGGTCTGATCGGCGATCCCTCGGGCAAGGACCGCGAGCGCCTCCTGCTCGACGTGGACCGCGTCGCAGCGAACGTCGAATCCCAGCGGCGCATCTTCGAGCGTGTGCTCGACTTCGACGCCGCGGCGCCGCATGGCGCGCGGATCCTCGACAACCGTTCGTGGCTGGGCGAGCTGCGCTTCGTCGACTTCCTGCGCGAGGTCGGGAAGCACTTCTCGATCAACGCGATGATCCAGAAAGAGTCGGTGCGCGAGCGGCTCGAGCGACGCGATCAGGGGATCAGCTACACCGAGTTCAGCTACATGCTTCTCCAGGCCTTCGATTTCCTGCACCTGCGCCGGAGCTTCGGCTGCAGCGTCCAGATGGCGGGCTCGGACCAGTACGGGAACATCACCGCCGGAATCGATCTGATCCACCGCACGCTGGGCCACGACTGTGAGGCCTTCGGCTTCACCGCTCCCCTCGTCACCCACGCCGACGGCCGCAAGATCGGCAAGAGCGAGGGCGCCCCGGTCTGGCTCACCACGGATCGCACCAGCGCCTATGCGTTCTATCAGTACTGGATCAACGTGGCCGACGCAGACGTGCCCTCCTTCTTGCGGCGTTTCACGCTCCTCGAGCGCGACGAGATCGTCGCGATCGTCGAGACGCACGCCGCAGCACCCGAGAAGCGACAGGCGCAGCGGGCACTCGCGCGCCACATGACCGCGCTCCTGCATGGCGAGCCGGAACGAGCACGCGTCGAGGCGGCGAGCGAGGCGCTCTTCGGTGACGGCGTGCTCGAGGCGCTCGACGGAGCAACGCTTCGCGAGATGGCGGCAGAGCTCGCGCACACCCAGCACGACCTCTCGTTGCTCGCGGGCGACGGCGTGCCGCTGCTGGATCTCCTGCCGCAGACGCCACTCGCCAGCTCGCGACGGCAGGCGCGGGAGTTCCTCGAGCAGGGGGCGATCGCACTCAACGGGCACCGGGTCGCCGCGGATCGGCGCGCCTCGACCGGCGACCTCCTGGCCGGAGGGCTCATGTTCCTGCGCCGCGGCAAGAAGCGCTGGCACGTGACGCGGTGGGAAAACGGCTGACCCCTCGGGGGCGGACATGGAGGTGCAACTGCGGCGATCCGGGGCCCATTGACGCTCGCGAATCGCACCCGTATAGTGCGCTTCCTGCTTGGGGCAGGTCGGCCTCAGGCGCCGCTCCCATCCGCCCGGTTCATCCATTCGTATCGGGTGGAATCGAGGGGAGCGGCGGTTCCATTTTCGATCGGCGGATCGCCGACGCCTCGCGGGTCCTCGACAGACCCGCGGCGGGCTTCGCCCGGTCTTTGAAAACCGAATAGCGTGCGGTCCAGCGGGCATGGGGATGCCCGCAGGACGGTGATGAATGCATTCGATCCCCGTTCAACCGGAGACCTGGTTCTTAGCCGGCCGGGTCTTCGGCGCAGATCGGACGATGCGGGCTTCGGTTCGCGTCGTCGCCAAGGTTCAAACCGGAGAGTTTGATCCTGGCTCAGAACGAACGCTGGCGGCGTGCCTAAGACATGCAAGTCGTGCGAGAAAGGGGCTTCGGCCCTGAGTACAGCGGCATCCGGGTGAGTAACGCGTGGGCAACCTGCCTCGAAGTCCGGGATAACCTGGGGAAACCTGGGCTAATACCGGATGAGCCCACGAGGTCTTCGGGCCTCGCGGGAAAAGATGGCCTCTGCTTGCAAGCTATCGCTACGAGATGGGCCCGCGTCCCATTAGCTAGTTGGCGAGGTAACGGCTCACCAAGGCTCCGATGGGTAGCTGGTCTGAGAGGACGATCAGCCACACTGGGACTGAGACACGGCCCAGACTCCTACGGGAGGCAGCAGTCGGGAATCTTGGGCAATGGGCGCAAGCCTGACCCAGCGACGC
>JAPSFT010000014.1 GCA_035063765.1 Deltaproteobacteria bacterium | reverse complement strand
GCGACGGCCATGGCTCGGTCGCGCGCCTTGCGAGCGGCCCGTAGCCGCGATCTCGGTGCACACCCAGCCGCCCGCGACGGCTCGAGACTTCGACGGCGAACTTCCGACACAGGACACTAGCCGCTCAGCGCGCGCCACCCTTCGGCGGCTGCGTCGCGAGCGCGATGCCCGTGGCGCCCGCGCGCTGCGCCGTGTCGAGGATCCCGACCGCGCGGCCGAGCTCGACGGCGCGGTCGCCGCGCAGGACGACCACCTTCTCGCGCGCGCCCTCGAGGGCGGCCTTCAGCGTCGGCTCGAGCTGCTCGAGCGGGACGACGGTGCCGTCGACGGCGATCTCGTCCTCGGCCGTGACGGTGACCGTGACCCCCTGCGGCGCCTGGGCCGCGACGGCGGCCTCCGGCAGCGCCACCTCCTTGCCCTGGCTCGAGATCACGCTGGTCGTGACCATGAAGATGATCAGCAGCACCAGGAAGATGTCGGTGAGCGGGGTGATGTTGATCTCGGCGACGATGTCGTCGCCGGTCGCTTCCTCGGCGCTAGGCAGGGAGTGGATGGCCACGGCCCACCTCCTCGGCACGCAGCGGCTGCGCGGCGGACTCGACGTAGAGCAGCGCCTGCACGAGCCGCTCGGTCGAGCGCGCCCAGGAGGCGCCCACGTTGCCGATCTTGACCTGCAGGAAGTTGTAGAAGGCGAGCGCCACGATCGCGACGCCGAGGCCGATCGCGGTCGCGATCAGCGCCTCGGAGATGCCGGCCGCCACGACCGCGAAGCCGCCCGAGCCTTCGATCGCGATCTGGCGGAAGGCCTTCATGATGCCGACCACGGTGCCGAACAGGCCGACGAAGGGCGCCAGCGAGCCGATCGTGCCGAGCAGCCAGAGGCCCTTGCGCAGGTCGCTGATCGCCTCCTGGCGCGAGGTCGTGAGGATCCGCTCGAGATCCTCGAGCGCGATGTTCTTCCAGGCCAGCCCTTCCTTGAAGACCTGTCCGAGCGGCGTCTTGGCGGTCGTGCACAGGGCGTTGGCGGTGGCGAGGTCGCGCTTGGCGATCGCCTCCACCACGTTGCGGGTGAGCTCGCGCGAGCGCTTCTCGAGGCCGAGGTAGCGGAGGAAGCGCTCCGCGGCGACGGCGAGCACCAGCACCGAGCAGAGCAGCAGCGGCACGCTCGCGTACCAGCCCTGCTGCATCATCTGCACGACCGTGAGCTCGTGCGGCTGGAGCGTGGTGGCCGTCGTGGCGGGCGCCGCCGTGCTGGCGTCGCCCACGACCTGCGCGGGATCGAGCTGCGCGGGGTTGGCGGGAGGGGTCTGGGCCTGCTCTTCCATCGGTGCTCCGGGCTCCTCGTCCGGGAAAGGGGGCGAGGCTCTGACGGGTGAGTACCGTATCCGATGCGTTCGGGTCGGCCACGCCCGCGGGATCCGGGGATGTGCAACTCGACACCTGCCCCGGCCGCGTTGACACTCACCGGCCGTGGCCCCTACGATCGGGCGAGGCGGAGATTCCCGAGCGACGCCGAAGATTTCCGGCGCAGCGCCGTCCATCTCCCGAGCCAGCCAGCCCAGCGGAGGCCCCAGTCAGGCCGGAGGTTCCAGCCGCGTTTCCCGCTGGGGTTCCAGTCGGGGTTCCAGTCAGGGTTCCAGTCAGGGTTCCAGTCAGGCCAGGTTGGAGGCCGGGATGGCCGCAGCGATCCGCATCCGACGCCGTGAGCCTCGCCCCTCGCCGATGCACCTGCTGCGCGTCGGCGCCGCTGCGCGTGCCGGTGCGGCCCCGCGCTTCTCGTTCCCGGGCTTTGCGTACCCGCGCCCGGAGGGCCGGAGCCGCCGGCTGCTTGCCGGTCTCGGAGCTCTCGGGGTGCACGCGCTCCTGCTGGGCGCGCTGGTGCTCGCGACCTGGCTCGCTCCCCCCGAGGAGAAGGAGAAGCCGATCCCGGTTGCGCTCCTTCCCCCGCCGCCGCCTCCGCCGCCGAAGCCGCGCCCCGAGCCCCGGGTCGAGCGCGCGCCGACGCCGGCGCCCGTCCCGGCGCCGCGGCCGGAGCCCGTCCCCGTCGCGCGCCCGAAGCCCGCTCCGGCACCCGCGCCGAAGGCCCTGGCCGAGCGGCGCAGCCTCACGTTCGCGCCGCAGGCCCAGGCCATCCAGCCCCAGGTCGTGAACCCGACGGTGATCGCGCGGGCCGCGCCGGCCGTCGAGGCGCCCAAGCTCGACATGAAGACCGTCAGCTCGGTCACCGCGCCGCGCGAGATCTCGAGCGCGCCCCTCGCCGTCGAGTCGGTCCAGGCCGCCCCCTCGCCGGTCGCCGCGACCCCGAGCCGGGTGGACCTCGGCGCCGCGGGGGCGCCGGCCCTGCGCGGGCCGATCGAGCGGGACGCGCCGGTCGGGGCCTCGGTCGGGCCCCGCCAGGTGGTCGCGTCGGGCACCACGGTCGGCACCGGCAGCGCCACGACCGGCGACGGCTCGTCGGTGCGCGAAGGCCAGCTCTCGAGCCGCGACGTGCTCGGCAGCCCCGACGGGCCCCGGCTCGCGAACGTCAACACCCGCGTCGGCCAGAGCAACCTGAAGGGGCCGGGCGGCTCCGGCACGGTGCTCGGCGGCGGCGACCCGGACTGCGACACCCGGCCGGAGGTGCGCGCCTACATGGACCAGATCAAGCAGCGCACGCTGGCGCGCTGGGCCACCGCGGGCCGGACGCCGGTCGGCCGGGTGCGGGCGAAGCTGCGCTTCCAGGTGGACGCCGGCGGCTCCGCGAGCCGCGTCGAGATGGTCACGGCCGACGACCCGGGCGTCGGCTCCTCGGTCGTCGACGCGCTGCGCGCGGCCTCGCCCTTCCCGCCGATGCCGGACCGGGTCCGCTGCCTCGCGGGCTCCCAGCTCACCGCCACCTTCACCCTCGAGACCACGAGCACCGCCGTTGCGAACTAGCTCCGTCTGGCTCGTCGCGGGCGTCCTGCTGCTCGGCGCCGACGCCACGGCGCAGCGCAAGTGCCCGCCCGTCGAGCTGCTCTACGACGACCACGAGGAGCTCGCCGAGAAGCGCACCGACGCGAACGGCGACTGCCGCCCCGACGAGATCGTGAAGTACCAGGGCGGGAAGCCCCATCGCGCCGAGCAGGACTCCGACGGCGACGGCCGCTTCGACACGACCGTCACCTACGACGCCGCCGGCCAGCCCGCCGCGCAGGAGCGGGACACGGACGGCGACGGGAAGCCGGACCTCTGGCTCGAGTTCGCGGGCGGCCAGCCGGCGCTGCAGCGCTCGGACACGAACCAGGACGGGAAGCCGGACACCACCATCACCTACGCGGGCGGCCAGCCGGCCCGCGAGGAGAGCGACCGTGACGGCGACGGCCGCGCCGACCGGCGCGTGACCTACCAGGACGGCAAGCCGTCGCGCATCGAGGAGGACGCCAACGGCGACGGCAAGCCCGAGCTGGTCGCCACCTTCGATGCGGCCGGCCAGAAGCTGCGCGAGCTCCAGGACACGACCGGCGACGGCCGCTTCGACGTGACGATCCTCTACGAGAACGGCGAGAAGGTCCGCATCGAGGAGGATCCCGAGGGTACCGGGCGCCCCACCGCGGTCACGACCTTCGCGGGCGGCAAGCGCGTGAAGCGCGAGGCCGACAGCGACGGCGACGGGCGCATGGACACCGTCTCGCGCTTCGAGAACGACCAGGAGGTGGCGCAGGAGCGCGACCTCGACGGCGACGGGCGCGCGGAGGTGGTCGTCGTCTACGAGAACGGCGTGCGCGTGCGCGAGGAGAAGGACGAGGACGGTGACGGCCGGCCCGAGCTCGTGACCCAGTTCTCGGGTGACGCGCCGCTGCGCAGCGAGGCCGACGCCAACCACGACGGCAAGCGCGACACCTTCATCACCTTCCGCGAAGGCCGGAAGGCGCGCCAGGAGGAGGACCGCAACGCCGACGGCGACGTCGACGCGGTCTTCGACTTCGACGCGCACGAGAAGCTCGCGCGCGAGCAGGTCGACGCCGATTTCGACGGGAGCTTCGAGACCACCGCCGAGTACCAGGACGGCGAGGTCGTGAAGCGCGTCACCACGACCGCCAAGGGGACGCCGAAGCGCAGCGAGTTCCACGCCGACGGGCGCCTCGTGCGGGTCGAGCTCGACGAGGACGAGGACGGTCGCGTCGATCTCTGGAACTTCTACGACCCGGCCGGCAAGCTCGAGAAGCAGGAGCAGGACCGCAGCGGCGACGGCCGGGTCGACACCTGGGTCACGCTCGACGTCGCGACCGGCAAGGAGACGCGCGTGCTCTCCGACCGCAGCGGCGACGGCAAGATCGACGCCTGGCGCACCAACGACGCGCAGGGCCGCACGACGGACCTCGAGGAGGACGAGGACGGCGACGGCAAGGCCGACCGCTTCGTCACCTTCGAGGGCGGCGTCGCGACCCGCTTCGAGCAGGACACCAACGGCGACGGCAAGATCGACCTGCGCGGGCAGCTCGCGCCCGACGGCTCGGTCGTGCGCCAGGAGCGCGACGAGGACGGCGACGGGACGTTCGACGTGGCGACCGTCTTCGAGGGCGGCGAGCCCGTGCGCCAGGAGAAGGACGCCGACGGCGACGGCCGCTTCGAGTCGGTGGCGACCTTCCGCGACGGCAAGCAGAGCGGCCAGGTGCGCGACAGCGACGGCGACGGCAAGCCGGACACGACCGTCGAGTTCGACCGCGAGGGCCGGCCCGCGCGGGAGGTCACGGACGCCGACGGCGACGGGCGGCCCGAGCGCGTGCGCGAGTGGAAGAAGGGCCAGCTCGTGCACGAGCAGGAGGACCGCGACGGCGACGGCCGCTTCGAGCTCGTCACCACCTTCCGGAACGGCAAGGCCGAGAGCGACACCAATGCCGACGGCAAGCCGGACGTCTTCGTCGAGTACGAGGGCGAGCGCAAGCTGCGCCAGCGCGAGGACCGCGACTTCGACGGCAAGGTCGACGTGGTGACGAGCTTCGACGCCGAGGGACGGCCGGCGCGCATCGAGGAGGACCTCGACCGGGACGGCAAGAAGTTCGAGCAGGTCACGGTGTTCGAGAGCGGCGCCAAGGTCCGGACCGAGCGCGACGCGAACCACGACGGCAAGGCAGACCTGGTCGTCGAGTTCCGGGACGACCAGCCGGTGCTGACCCGCGAGGATGCCGACTTCGACGGGTCCTTCGAGCGTGTGGTGCGCGCCGACGCGAGCGGCCGCCAGATCCAGGAGTCCGACACGAGCGGCGACGGCAAGGTCGACACCTGGGTGGTGGCCGACGCGCAGGGAACCATCCTCGAGCGGCGCGAGGACAAGGACGGCGACGGGCAGCCCGACGTGACGGTCAGGTACAAGGACGGCAAGCCCCTCGAGCTGGTCCAGGCGGGCGGCGGCGGCCGCGTGGCGCAGACCTACGACGAGGCCGGCAACGTCGCCGAGGAGCAGCGGGATGGCGACGGAGACGGGCGCTTCGACACCTGGATCACCTTCTCGGCCGGCCGCCCGGTGCGCGAGGCGCGCGACACGGACGGCGACGGGAAGGTCGACGTGCTGACGCTCTTCGACGGCGAGGGCCGCGCCGTCGCGCAGGAGCTGATCGAGGGCGGTGGCAAACGCCCGAACAAGAAGCTCGTGCTGGCGGCCGACGGGTCCGTCGTGGCCCAGTGCATCGACGCGAACGGCGACGGGACCTTCGACGCACGCGCGCGGGTCGAGGGCGGCCAGGTCGTCGAGGCGCTCCTCGACACCGACAAGAACGGGATCGGCGACCAGCGCGAGGTCTACGAGGGTGGCGTGCGGGTGCGGATCGACGCCGACACCAATCGCGACCGCAAGCCCGACGTGATCCAGCACCTCTCGGGCGACGCCGTCACCCAGCAGGACGAGGACACCGACTTCGACGGCCGGATCGACCGCGTCTTCCGCGGCCAGCAGCTCGTCCCCGCCGCCGCCGGCGGCGCCGTCCCTCCCTCCTTCCCCCCCCTCGACTGCGGCTCCATCGACCCCTCCTGGCGCGGGGACAGACCCGGCGATTCGGCGATTCGCTAGGGTCGCCAGCGCGATGGCCCCGAGAATCGCCGAATCGCCGGGTCTGTCCCCGTTCCGGGCGCTCGCGATCGGCGCGGTCGCGCGCGGGGGCATCGAGGCCTGGCCGCCGGTCGTGCTGGCGCCGATGGCCGGCATCACGAACGCCGCCTTCCGCACGCTGTGCCGCGGCTTCGGCGCGGGCCTCTACGTGAGCGAGATGATCACCGCGCGCGGCCTCGTCGAGGGCAATGCGAAGACCCTCCACCTCGCTGCCTTCGCGCCCGACGAGAAGCCGCGCAGCCTCCAGCTCTACGGCGTCGACCCCGTGTCCGTCGGCGAGGCGGTCGCCTGGCTGGCGGGCGAGGGCCGCGTCGACCACATCGACATGAACTTCGGCTGCCCGGTGCGCAAGGTGACGCGACGCGGCGGCGGTGCCGCGCTGCCCTGGAAGCGCGAGCTGCTCCGCCGCATCGTGCGGGCGGCCGTCCGTCACGCCGGCCCGATCCCCGTCACGATCAAGTTCCGGATCGGCATCGACGACCGCCACGAGACCTATCTCGACGCCGGCCGCATCGCCGAGGACGAGGGCTGCGCCGCGGTGGCGCTCCACGCGCGCACCGCCGCCCAGCTCTACGACGGCGAAGCCCGCTGGGACGCGATCGCGCGGCTCAAGCAGGCGGTCGCCTCGATCCCGGTCCTCGGCAACGGCGACGTCTGGGAGGCGCAGGATGCGCTGCGCATGATGCGCACGACCGGCTGCGACGGCGTCGTGGTCGGCCGCGGCTGCCTCGGCCGGCCGTGGCTGTTCCGCGACCTCGCCGACGCCTTTGCCGGCCGCCCGCCCCAGGCCCCCCCCACGCTGCGCGAGGTCTTCGCGATCATGGGGGAGCACGCGCGCCTGCTGGCCGCGTGGTTCGGCGAGCGCCACGGTGTGCGCAGCTTCCGCAAGCACGGCTCCTGGTACACCAAGGGCTTCCGCCACAGCTCGCGCCTGCGGCCGCAGCTCATGCAGGTCGAGACCCTCGCGCAGCTCGAGGCGCTGCTCGCTGCGCACGTCACGGACGAGCCCTTCCCGCCCGCCGCCCTGCGGGTGCCGCGCGGCAAGACCGGCGGCGTGCAGCGCGTCCTGCTCCCCGAGGGCTGGCTGCTCGACCGGGACGATCCGACACCGCTCGGAGTCGAAGCCGAGGACCCGGGCTCGGGCGGGTGACCGGGAGGACCCCATGCGCGCACCGCGGGCGGCGATCGTCGGATGGCTCCTCGGCCGGCTCACCCGCCTGCGCTTCCCGGCGCTCTTCCTCGTGGCGGGGGTGCTCTTCCTCCTGACGCTCGTCTTCCCGGACCCGATCCCGCTCGCCGACGAGCTCCTGCTCGGCGTGCTCACGGCCCTCTTCGCGAGCTGGCGCAGGCGCGGCGCGCCCGCGGACGGCAGCGCGGAAGCTCAGACCCCCGCGAACTCCGGCCGGTAGCGGACGACTCCCCGGCGCCCCGCGAGCGCGCCCGGCTCGAGCTCGACGACGAAGAACGACCCCTCGTGCCCGTGCTCCCAGCGCAGGCCCGCCTCGGCGGCCGGCCGGAAGCCGAAGCGCGGGTAGTAGCTGGCGTGCCCGAGCACGAACACCACCGGGTGTCCCCGTACGCGGCAGGCGTCGAGGCCCGCGCGCACGAGCGCCGAGCCGATCCCCTGGCGCTGCTGCTCCGGAAGCGTCGCCACGGGTCCGAGCCCGATCGCGTCCCACGCGCGCGCTCCGTCCCGCACGGTGACCGGGCTGAAGAGCACGTGGCCGACGACCCGGCCGTCGCGCTCGGCCACGAGCGAGAGCATGGCTGCACCCGCCGCGTGCAGCGCCTCGACGAGCCGTGCCTCGGCGGGCTGGCCGAAGGCGCGCTCGTGCAGCGCCCCCACCGCTGCGTGGTCCCCGGCGCGCACGGCACGGATCTCCACGCTGCCGCGGCCGGCCTCGCAGCGCTCAGAAGGCAACGCCGAGGACCTTGGCGCGCTCGCGATAGCCCGCGCGCAGCCGCTCGACCACCGCGAAGGGCGGCCCACTTCCGATCGCCTGCCCGTCGAGCGAGCGCACCGGCACGATGCCAGCCCCGGTGCCGGTCAGGAAGACCTCGTCGGCGCCGAGCAGGTCGCTGCGCGCGAGCGAACGCTCGCGCGCCTCGAGCCCGAGCCCGGGCGCGAGCTCGAACACCGTGCGGCGCGTGATGCCCTCGAGGCAGCCGTCGCCCGGCGGCGGCGTGGCGAGGGTACGCCCGCGGAGCACGAAGACGTTCGCCACGCTCGCCTCCGCGACCGTGCCCGCCGCGTTCAGCAGGAGCGCCTCGTCGGCGCTGCGCCGGCGCGCCTCGAGCTTGGCGAGCGCGTTGTTCAGGTAGTTGAGGCTCTTCACGCGCGGGTCGAGCACGTCCGCCGCGGGGCGCCGCCAGCTCACCGTCACGAGGTCGAGACCGGCGGCGAGCTTCGCGGCCGGGAAGATCGCCGCCTCGGCGGCGATGCAGAAGACGCGCGGCCGCGGGCAGCTGCTCGGGTCGACGCCGAGGGCCCCCTCCCCGCGCGTGACCACGAGCCGCACGTAGGCGTCGTCGCGGCCGAGCGCGCGCAGAGGCGCGAGCACCACCTCGCGCAGACCCGCCTCGTCGAGGGGGAGTGCCAGACCGATCGCGGCGGCGGAGACCCGCAGCCGCGCCAGGTGGTCGTCGAGGCGGAACACGCGGCGGCCGAAGGCGCGGATGCCTTCGAAGACGCCGTCGCCGTAGAGGAGGCCGTGGTCGGTCACCGGGACGTACGCCTCGGCGGGGTCCACGACCCGCCCGTCGATCCAGATCTTCATGCCGCACTCCTCCCCTCGAGGGTGGCGCCGATCCGCTCCGCCGCGGCCACCACCCGGCGTGCGAAGCGCCCGGTCTGGCCGGCGGGCAGGCGCACCGCGGGCGCCGCCAGCGCGACGACCGCGACGAGGCGCCCGGCTGCGAGCACCGGAGCGGCCACCACCGCGAGGCCCGGGATCCACTCCTCGCGGTTCTGCGCCCAGCCGCGCCGCCGCGCCAACGCCACCTCGCGCGCCAGCGCCTGCCGCTCGGCAAAACCAGACGGCGTCGATGCCGAGCGTGCGACGCTCTCGGGGGCGAAGGCGAGATGCAGGAGGCCGGTCGCCGTCACCGGCAGCGGCACCTCCTCGCCCACGCGCGGCGACGCGCGCAGGAAGCCGGTGCCCTCCACCTTGTCGAGCACCACGACGCGCCCGCCGCGCGCCGCCGCCAGGAACAGGGTCTCGCCGGTGGCCCGGGCTTCGGCCTCGAGCTGCGGGCGTGCCGCCGCCACCACCGGCTCGCGGTCGAGCACGCCGAGCCCGAGCGCCACCAGCCGCAGCCCCGGCCGGTAGCGGCCCTGCTCGTCCTGCTCGACGAGGCCGCGGCGCAGCAGCGACCCGAGCAGGCGGTGCGTCGTGGACTTCGGCAGCGCGAGCGCGCGTGCGATCTCGCTCACCCCCGCAGCGCCGGCGCCGTGCAGGTGGAAGAGCACGTCGAGCGCCTTCTCGACGCTGGTCGTCGCGTCCACGGCAGCTCCTCGGGGTCGTTCCAGAATACGGAACACGATTCCTGTACGCGGGAAGGTACCGGGCACCGCCCGTTCCGCCACCGGTGCGCCCCGTCACCTCGCCCGGGCGCCCGCCCGGCCGAGACGAGGGGGATGTCGCGCTGCCGCGCCCTCCTCCCGATCGCCCTCGCCCTCGGCACGTTCGCGCCCGATGCCGGCGCCGGCCTGCCGGCCCCGCCGGTCTTCGAGTGGTCGCGCTGCCCGGCCGGCTACTGCGACACGGGCTGGTATGCCTCCCCCGCGGTGGGCGACGTCGACGGCGACGGCCAGGTCGAGGTGCTCTGGGGCGGCTACCGCCTGATGGCCGTGGACGGCGCCACGGGCACGCTCGAGTGGACCTGGCCGCCGAGCGGCAACCACGGGCGCCTGTGGCCGAGCCCGGTCGTCGCCGACCTCGACGGCACGCCCGGGCTCGAGATCGCGATCGGCAACGGACACGGCGAGCTCGTCGTGCTGGACGGAACGGGGAGCCCCGAGCCGGGCTTCCCCACCCAGCCCTTCGGCACGTCCAACGAGCTGCGCAGCCTGGCGGCCGCCGACCTCGACGGCGACGGCGCGCTCGAGCTGCTCACCGGCCGCACCGGCAGCGGCCCGACCGTGTGGAGCGTCGTGCAGAGCAACGGTGCCACGCGCCCGGGCTGGCCGCGGCTCCAGGGCGGCGACCTCGGCTACGCCGCCGGCTGCTACAACCAGAACCTCGGCGCCGGCGACCTCGACGGCGACGGCCTGCCCGAGGTGGTCGCGACGAGCGACGTGCACTACCTGGCGACCTTCGAGGCCGACGGAACGCAGCGCGGCGTGAGCGAGGTCTTCCGGGGCTTCGGCGACCGCCGGGTCTGGGCCCAGGTGGGCGTGCACTTCGAGGAGGCGGTCGACCTCTTCGGCTACGTCGACTGCGGGAGCGCCGCCCGCGATCACCGGCGGCCGAACCTGGCGAGCGCCGCGCCCGTCGTCTCCGACCTCGACCGCGACGGCGTGCCCGAGACCGTGATCGTCGGCGACTTCTACGACCCCTGCGTGAGCTACGACCTGCTCTTCCAGCTCCCCGTCGTCTTCGCGCCCGACCGCCGGCGCTGGGCCGCGGGCCCCTACGACTGGTCGGTGACACCGGATCCAGACGCAGCCTCGGCGCCGCTCTCGGTCGACTACGACGAGATCGAGAGCGTCCAGCCGAACCCGATGGTCGTGGACCTCGACGGCGACGAGCTGCGCGAGATCGTGTTCCCGTCCTCGGACGGCCGCCTGCACGCCTTCTGGCTGGACGGCACCGAGAAGCACGGCTGGCCGATCGACCTGAACCCCGGCGCCGCAGCGGGGATCCGCTTCGCCTCGGAGGCCGTGTCCGCCGATCTCGACGGCGACGGCCGGCTCGAGGTGCTCTTCCACGTCTGGACCGGGAAGGGCTCGAACCTGGACGGCGAGCTGCGGATCGTGGACTGGCAGGGTCAGCCGCTCGCGAGCGTCCCGATCGCCCGCAACGGGAAGAGCTGGAGCGGCGCGCTCGGCGCGCCCACGCTCGCGAACATCGACGCCGACCCCGCGCTCGAGGTGCTGAGCGGCACCACGAGCATGGGCCTCGTCGCCCACGAGCTGCCGGGCAGCGCGGGTGCCCGCCTCGTCTGGGCGACCAGCCGCGGCGGCTTCACGCGCGCGGCGCCGGAGCCGGAGGCGGGAGCGGGTGCGCTCGCCGCCCTGTGCGCACTCGCCGCGCTCGCGCGGCAGGTATCCCCGCGTCGCCTGCGCCGAACGCGAGCGCTCCGCGCCCCCGGCTCCCGCCCGGAACCCGTGCCCGGGCGAGGCGGGCTAGCATCGCGCACCCGTGCCTGGATCCCCGCCTCTCGAAGGGAGCTCTCTTGGCCGCGGCCGCCCTCCGCCTCCTCCTGCTCGCCGCCCTCCTGGCTCCGGCGTCCGGCTGCGACCCGGTCGTCCACCGCGTCGAGCTCGGCAGCTTCGTTCTCGAGTACTGGGAGGTGGCGGCGCGACCGGTTTCGCCCACCCACTGGGAGTACGACTTCGAGGCTCGCCTCACGAACCAGGGCGCCGAGCCGGACGAGATCCTGGCCTGGGTCACGAGCCGCAGCGCCGCGACCGAGATCCTCGACGGCGCGCTGCGCTTCGGCCCGGTGGCATCCGGCGCCACGGTCGCGAGCACGGACGGGTTCCGCATCCGCCACGACCAGGGCGTGCCCTTCGACCCGGCCGCGCTCACCTGGCTCGAGATGGACCGTTACGGCGGCTGGAAGGCCATCGCGCGCGAGGCCACGGGCCGCTTCCGCGTCGAGTCGATCGACGGGGTCTGGTGGCTGGTCACCCCGGAAGGCCACGCGTTCTACTGCGCCGGCGTGACCGGCTTCGACCCCTTCGGCGACTTCGTGCCCTCACTCGGGACGAGCCCCTACCACGACAACGTCCTCGACCGCTACGGGAGCGAGGCAGCGTGGGCAGAGGTGGCCCAGGACCGCTTCCGGGCCTGGAACCTGAGCTGCGTCGGCGGCTGGAGCGACACCACGCTGTTCGCGGACCGCATCCCCTTCGCGGTGAACGGGAGCTTCCTGCGGCTCGCGCCCGCGGTGCCCGGCTGGCCGGCCGGCCTCACGGGTCGCGCGCCGCACGACGTCTTCGACCCCTCCTTCCCGGCGGCCGCGGCGGCCCACGCCGGGGAGCTCGCCGCCTGCGCCCAGAATCCCTGGTGCATCGGTGTGTACAGCGACAACGAGCTCGCCTGGGGACCCGGGATCTTCCAGGTAGGCACCTGGGTGGACGCCTTCCTGACGCTGCCGGCCGGCGCTCCCGGCAAGGTGGCCCTCCAGGAGTTCTTCGAGGAGCGCTACGGGGGCGACGTCGGGCTCTTCAACCAGGTCTGGGGCGTGCAGCTCGCGAGCTTCGACGAGCTGCAGGGGCTCACGGCCCTGGGCACGAACATCTTCCTCGAGTCCCCGGAGCGCCAGGACGCACGCCAGGCGTTCCTCGGCGTTGCCGCGTCCCGCTACTTCCAGGTGGTGCACGACGCGCTGCGGGCGCTCGACCCGGAGCTGCTGATCCTCGGCGCGCGCTTCTCCCCGCCCTTCACCTCGCGGCGCGTGATCGAGGCCGCCGGCCCGTGGGTGGACGTCGTGAGCCTCAACGATTACGAGTTCCATCCCGGGGTGCTGGCGCTGGCCGGCGACCTCGGCGCGCTCGGCAACCTGTTCCTCGACGGGCCCTTCACCGACCTCGACACCGTCTACGAGCTGACGGGCAGGCCCCAGATGATCACCGAGTGGTTCTACCGGCTCGCGCGGGAGGGAATCGCGAGCTGGCCGGTGGGGCTCCCGGAGGTCGCCGACGAGACCGAGCGGGTGGCCGCCTACACGCGCTACCAGGACGAGATGCTGGCGCGGCCGTTCGTGGTGGGGACCCACTGGTTCGAGTGGAGCGACCAGCCCGTCGAGGGCCGCTCCGACGGCGAGAACCAGCTGATCGGCCTCGTCGACATCGAGGACGACCCGCACGAGCCGCTCGTCGAGCGGATGACGCGCATCAACGGCGAGACGCCGCTGCGGCGGGCGGCACCGGAGCCCGGGGCAGGGGCTGGCGGGCTCGCCGCCCTGTGCGCCCTCGCCGCGCTCGCGAGGCACCGCGAGCGGGCGTAGCGGGCCGGCGCCGGGCTCGTCAGTCGCAGCGCCCCGCGGCGGCCTGCGGACACGCGCTCGCGCAGTCGAAGGGTTCGTCGTCGTCGCGCGCGAGCGGCGCGGAATCGCAGGTCACCTCGACGCCGACACGCGCGCTCTCCTCGTCGATCAGCTGCGCCAGCACGCCGGCCACGGCCGCGTAGAACGAGTCCGGCGCGGCCTCCTGCACGCGCGCCGCGAAGCGCGGGAGCCAGCGTGCCAGGTGGGCGCGTAGCAGCTCTTCGTAGGCGTGGCGGGCCAGCTCGGCGCGCTCGGGCCAGCCCTCGGCGTCCGCGTAGGCCTCCTTCAGCGCGAGCAGCGAGGCCAGCTCGAGCTCGGTGCCGACGTGGTCGGGCGGCGCGCCCGCGGCCGAGACCCCGAAGGCCTCGAGGAACCCCGCGAGGTCGGCGAGGTCGGTCGGTGCGATGCGCCGCGCGTCCGCGTAGCTCGTCTCGCGCGCGGGCACACCGCCCCCGCGCCCTCCGAACAGCCGCTCGTGCTCGTCACCGAGCGCCGCGGAGCACGCCGCGAGCCGCCGCGCCTCGTCGAGCGATCGCCGCAGGCTCCCCTCCGCACGCTGCGCCCAGGCGGCGAGATCGGCCTCGCACGCGGCGTCCTCGCGCGGAGGCGCGAAGGAGCGTGCGAGCGTCCGGAAGGCGTGCGCGCGCTCGAGCGCGCTCTGCAGCGAAGCCCCGCTCCTCACGGGGCGATCTCGAGCGGGATCCAGCCCGCCCACCCCTTGCGCGATCCCACCTCGTTCTTGGCGCCGTCCCATACCGCGATGGCGAGCTGGGTCTTCGTGCCCGGCACGAGCGCTGCGGACGACTCCCCGTCGCCGGCCTGCGGGCGCGTGATCACCACCCGCCAGCTCGAGCCGTCGTGCGTCCCCTCCCCCCGGCCCATCTGCTGCGCGCGCGGGGTCAGCGACCCGAAGCCCTCCGCCATGAGGTCCTGCACGGCCGTGCCGTGCTGCGGGCCCATCGCCTGGCGCGCCGAGAAGCGGTAGGGCTCGGCGTCGGCCTTCGAGACGTGCTCGTCGACGTAGAAGTCCGATCCGTAGGCGTGCGGGTAGAGCTCGGCCAGCGTGATCGGACCCCGTTCGACGTCGGTCTGCCAGTCCGCCCGCCACTGGAGGATCTGCACGCGGCCGCCAGGGTTGCCCATGAACGGCGCGGGCGGAACCGCGGACACCTGCACCGGAAACGCCACCGCCGCCATGTCCCCGAAGCCCGTCAGCGCCGTGCGGGCGCCAGCCGTCGCGTCCTGCCACTCGAGCAGGAAGCCCACGTGATCGCGGTTGCGGACCGCCCGCACCGTGACCGTCCCGACCGAGGGCGCCGGCGCGTGGGGCGTCGCCATGAGCTGGGGGATCAGCGCGACGGGGACGGCCGTCGCGCCGGCGAAGGACTCGGGGCCCTCGATCGGCCCGCGGCCGGACACGGCCAGCGCCGTCACCACCGCCGGTCCCGACTGCGCGCCGGCGGCGGCCGGGAGCGCCAAGGCAAGGATCGTCCACGCAAGGAGCCGTCTCATCTCGACCTCAGGTGATGTTGTGGCGGAAGGTGGCGCGAGCCGGATCCTCGAAGGCCCGGATGATCGCCGGCTCGTGGATCGGGACGCGCACGATCTCCGTGCCCTGCTCGTCGAAGCCGAGGGCGAGATCGCCTTCGCGCTTGAAGCGGTGGACGATGAACGGGGAGTTGCCGAACACCGCCACCGCCGCCATCAGGTCCTTGTCGTCCGGCAGCCGCCGGTAGGCCGCCACCGCGTCCTCGACGCCATAGCCGAACATCTGGCGCAGGAACGAGGCCGGCACGTGGATGGGCGGCACGTAGTAGACGTTCGGCTCGAGCCCGAACTGCGGGTAGAGAGGCTTCGCCACCTTGCGCACGTGCACCAGGAAGTCGATCGGGTTGTCCTCGCGCACCTGGTCCGGCTTCGAGATGAAGCCCTGGAGCCGGATCTTGCCGATGCAGGCGTTCATGCAGGTGGACTGGAGGCCCTCCTCGATCCGCGGGTAGCACGCGATGCACTTCTCGGAGACGCGCGTCACCGGGTTGTAGAAGGTCTTCTTGTAGGGGCAGCCCTTCACGCACTCGCGATAGCCACGGCAGCGGGTCTGGTCGATCAGCACCACGCCGTCCTCGGGGCGCTTGTAGATCGACTGGCGCGGGCAGGCCGCCAGGCAGGCCGGATAGGTGCAGTGGTTGCAGATCCGGGCCAGGTAGAACATCCACTGCACGTGGGGCATCGCGAGGTGGGCGCCCCGCTCGATGCCGTCCCCGGCCGAGTCGTCCTCGCCGATGTTCACGTGCGTCCAGTCCGACTCGTCGGGCAGGTAGCCGAGCACGCGCTCGCCGTTCGGTGCCGACTCGAAGAGCGTCTTGCCCTCGTAGACGGCCCCGCCCATCTCGCGCACGCCGAGCTTGTCGAGGATCCGGACGTCCCAGCCCAGCGGGAAGAACCCGTAGGGCTTGGTCTCGACGTTGTTCCAGAACATGTACTCCTGCCCGCGGCCGCTGGTCCACGCCGACTTGCAGCCGATCGTGCAGCTCTGGCAGGCAATGCACTTGTTGGTGTCGAAGACGGCGGCGAACTGCCGCTGCGGGCGGGCCTCCTCGTAGGGGTAGTCCATCTCACGGCCGATCTGCCAGTTGAAGACGCGCGCCATGGCCGCTTCAGGCCTCCTCTTTCCCGCCGCCCTCGACGAAGGCGCCGGCCACGTACTGCTTCATCGCCTCGTTCTCGTTGGCCGGCCGGAAGCCGAGCGCGGCCGGCCGCCACTTCCCCACGCCCCCGATGCCGCCGTCCTCGACCTTCTCGATCCGCACGAAGGCTTCGCGCGGCGAGCCGGTCGGGCCGTGGACGTCGACGGCGAAGCCCGTGCCGACGATCTGCCCATAGGAGCTGCGCCGGGTCAGCGAGTCGGTCATCAGCGTAGGCTTGAGCCAGGCGCGCGTTGCGCTCTGATGCGAGCCGGTCCGGTACATCGACTGGTATCCGGTCGTGGGGCTCTTCGCGAGCCCGTCCGGCCGCTCGCGGCTGCCCTGCACCGAGCCGATCGTCGAGCCGTACATGTTGTGGAAGGTGCGCAGCACCCCCCGCGGCGTGCCGGGGTAGTAGCGGGCCCGCAGCACGAGCTTCGCCACCTCCGCAAAGGCGGGGTCCTGCTGCCAGCCACGGAAGGGCTTCTCGGCCGGATCGCCCTGGATCCAGACGTAGTCGCCGTCCTCGATGCCGAGCTCGCGGGCGTCGGCGGGGTTGATGTCCACGTAGCCCTCGGTGACGAAGGGCATGCGCTTGTCGCGCCGGAACATGTCGCCGAAGGGCCCGAAGAACACCGCCACCACGTCCGTGTCCGCAGGGGTCGTGTGGACGCCGTGCCGGTACTTGGGCGTGTGGTAGACGAAGCGGTGCCCCTCCGCGGCCAGCGGATGGCGGGTCTTCTCGACCTCCGGCCAGGAGCGCACCACGTGGCGTACCTGCCGCACCGGCGCGCGCCGGTCGTCGTCCGGGATGCCGAAGCCGGCGGGAGCGATCGGGCGGATCGCCGGGTGCGGCTTCGCCACCAGCACGTTGGGCTCGTAGAAGGTGGAATCGACCGGCTCGCGGTAGACCGGCAGGTTCTCGCCCGACTCGACCCACTCCGTCTCGCCGCGGTAGAGCTCGATGCGACCGCTCCGGGTGTACCAGGGCTTGTCCTCGTGGCTCTGCTCCCAGCCCGTCGTCCGCGGATAGGTCCGGGACATGATCAGCGCCGGCGTGCCGGCGGCGCAGCTCTTCTCGAGCTCCTCGATCCGGTAGCCGCGCGCGATCGTGCTGCCGTCCAGGATCCGTTGCAGGTAGACCTCGGGGCGATCCTCGTGCACGAACTTCCAGGCGTCGACGAAGCGCGGCTCCTCGAGCAGCTCGCCGAGCCGCTTCGACAGGCCCGCCAGCACCTGGGCGTCGCTGCGGGTGTCGAAGATGCGCTCGAGCGGGGTGCGCGGGAAGACCTGGAGGAAGGGGTTCGTGGAGGAGGCCGTGACATCGGGGAGCTTGAACTCGGCCCAGGAGTCGACCCCGTAGACGACGTCGGCGTACTCGCACGAGGCCGTCCACCACCAGTCCGAGAACGCGACGCACTCGACCTTCGGCAGCGTGTTGTGCACCACGTCGAAGTGCCACTTGGCGTTGCCCAGGATCGAGTTCGAGTTGGCGAGGAACAGTGCCTTGCTGGGCGTCGGCACATGGGTCTTGCCCGTGAAGAGCTTGTTGCCCTCGCGCAGCGGTGCATCGCCGTAGTTGAAGTAATGGGCGGACTCGAAGCGCACGTAGTAGCGCTGGTGCGCCGGCTTCGACGGGTCGAGCTCGAGGTCGAAGGGGTCCTCGGACGCCCACTGGGGCACGCCGCCGAACAGCGTCAGCCGGTAGTTGCCGGAGTACGAGCCGATGTTCCCGCCCAGGAAGCCGATGTTGCGGGTGAGCGCCGCGAGCAGGAACACCGCCCGGTCCTTCAGGTCGTTGTTGAAGAACTGGTTCGGGCCCATGCCGAGGGCGAAGAGCACGTGCTCGGGGTTCGCCGCGATCTCGCGCGCGAGCGAGACGATCGCCTTCTCCGGCGCCCAGGTGATGCGCGACACGGTCTTCGGGTCGAAGTTGTCCGTGACGTAGCTGCGCACCAGCTCGAAGGCGGGGCGGACCTCGACGGTCTCTCCGCTCGCGAGCGTCACCTCGAAGCGGCCCTCGAGTGCCGGCTCGATCCCGCGCGCGGCGAAGCGGGCGCCGACCTCGTCCCGGCTGATCACCGCGGGGGCTTCGGCCTTGGTGTCCCAGACCACGAGGTCGCCCCAGGCCTCGCGCAGCTTGCGCGGCACGAGCTGGGTGTCCTGCTGGTAGGCCGGGGGCGGCTTCTCGCCGTCCTCGAGCAGGCGCACGTAGTTCGTGAGCGGCTTCGGTGCGCCGGCGCCCGGCAGCTCGTCGGCGCGCAAGAGGGCGAGCGTGTCCATCCGGACCAGCAGCGGCAGGTCGGTGTGGCCGCGCACGAACGCGGGGTCGTAGAGCTTCTCGCGCAGGACCACCTGGGCGAGGCCGAGCGCCAGGGCGGGCGTGGTCCCGGGGCGCACGACCACCACCTCGTCGCCCTTGTTGGCCGTCGCGCTGTACTCGCACGCGATCACGACCACCTTGGTGCCGCGCTGGCGCGCCTCGGTGAGCCAGTGGCCGTCCGGCATCTTGGTGGCGACCCAGTTCATGCCCCACACGATCAGGAGCTTGGAGCGCTCGGCCGAGAACAGGTCGAACTCGACGGTCTGCTCCCCGGTCGCCATGGGGTGGCCCGGCGGCAGGTCGGTGTGCCAGGCATAGGAGTCCCAGTTCACGGCGCCCTTCGCCTCGTCCGCCCCGACGCCGCGGACCTTGGCATCGAGCAGGGCGAGCGAGTTGGCGAAGCGCGCGAGCCCGTAGATCCGCAGCGGCCCGAGCAGCGGCATGCCGCCGCGGTGCTTGAGGGTCCGGGTGCCGGCACCCTCGGCGGTCTCGATCATGGCGGGGTCGTAGCCCTGCTGGCGCAGCCGCTCGGCGCCGGCCTCGCCGGAGTAGGTGCGGGCGATGTCGACGAGCGCCCGCGCGTGCAGGTCGAAGGCCTTCTCGAAGGGGACCTTCTCCCAGGCGTCGGCGCCGCGCCGGAACAGCTCCGCCGGCGGGCGCCCGTCGGGACCGCGCGGACAGCCCTTCTCGACCCACTGGCGGAACCCGCGCCGCACGCGCGCGCCGTCGATCCGGCGGTCGCCGTACACGCGCCGCCCGAGCGCGAAGCCCTTCTGGCAGCCGCGCGGGTCCCAGCGCGCCGAGGCCTGGTTGCCGTCCAGGTCCTTCGCCTTGCCGTAGCCCCAGCTCGGCTCGATGCGGACGATCACACCGTTCTTGGTGTAGGCGCGCAGGAGGCAGTTGTGGGTGTCGTTCGGCGCGCACAGGAAGTGGAAGGAGCCGTCGGTCCGGAAGATCTTGCGGTACTGCTCCTCCCAGTCGCGGTTCGGGTAGTGCGCGAGCGGGTTGGCGACCGCCGTCGGGCTCAGGAACTGGTAGCTGGCGAGCAGCTCGTTCGGAAGCGCCGCCGTGCCGAGTCCGACGGCACCTGCCATCCGCAGGAAGTGCCGCCGAGAGAGACCGCCGTCGAGCGTCATGTCCGACCCCCCGCTGTAGCGACCAAGCAACCCGCGTGCCGGCGCTTCCTTGCACCCGGCGCGTGCGCGCCCACCGCCCGTGGTGCGTCCTGCCACATCCCCTGCGGCGACCTGCGCCCAGGTGTCACGCCCGTGGAACCGCCAAGAAGGCTGGGCCGTGGCGCAATCGTCGCATCAACGCGCCTCGACGAAGACGCCCGGGGCGTCGGGCGCGAAGCCATCGAGCAGGAACCGCTCCTGGGGCTTCTCGGAGGCGGTCTTCGGGATCTCGTCCACGACCTGGACGAAGGCGGGAACGAAGTTGGACTCGAGCTGCTCGCGACACGCCGTGAAGATCGCCGCTGCGGAGAACGGCACACCCGGGGTGGCCACCACTGCGGCCACCACGTCCTTCTCGCCGGGCGCCCCCGACGCGGCCGGCACGCCGTAGACGAAGACGTCGTCCACGCAGGGCAGCTCCGCGATCACCTTCTCGACGAAGCCCGGATGGACGAAGTCGCCGTTGTGACGGATGCCGCCGCCCTTGCGGTGCGAGAAGAACAGCCAGCCCTGCTCGTCGCGCCAGCCCATGTCGCCGCTGCGCAGCCAGCCCCCGCGCGTCTTCGCCGCGGAGGCCGCCGCGTTCCCGTGGTACTCCACCGCCGCCGCCTCGCCGCTCGCGGGGCGCGAGCAGATCTCGCCGATCTCGCCGGGCGCGCACTCCCGGTCCTGCTCGTCCAGGATCTTCATCGCGAGGCCCGGCGCGGGCTTGCCGAAGGAGCCGATCGGGCCCGCCCCGATCGGATGGAAGGCGAGGCCGCCTTCGACGGCGCCGTACCACTCGAAGATCCGCACGCCGAAGCGCCTCTCGAAGTCCGCCCACAGCGCGGCCGGCATGCCGGCGCTGATCACGAAGCGCACCGGGTTGCGCGCGTCGTCCGGCCGCGGCGGCTCGCTGTAGATGGCCGTCGCCATCCCGCCGAGCAGCGAGAAGGTCGTGCAGCCGTGCCGGCGGCACACGTCCCACAGGCGCGACTTCGTAAAGCGCCGGCTGAAGACGGCGCGCAGGCCCATGGCCAGCGAGGGCCCGAGCGTCACCGCCTGGGCGTTGCCGTGGGTCAGCGAGAGCCCCGTGTAGGGACGCTCGTCCGGGCGATAGCCGACCAGGTGCCCGAGCAGGCCGAAGGCCCCGAACCTTGCGTTGGGGAAGACGACGCCCTTGGGATCGCCGGTCGTGCCCGAGGTGAAGATGATCTGGAGCGGATCCTCGGGCTTCTCGAGCCCGAAGTCGACGGCCGGGACCGCGTGCGCGAGGCAGGCGGCAAGCGGCTCGGCACCTGCGACGTCACCCGGTGCCGGCGCCCCCACGTCCTCACCGGTCTCGAGCACGAGCAGCCACTCGAGCGCCCCGGCGCGCGCGCGCACCGCGTCGACCGCCGGGAGGCAGTAGTCCGCGCACACGATCCCGCGGCAGCCTGCGGCGCGCAGGAAATAGGCGAGCTTCTCGCCGCGCGTGCGCGGGTCGATCGGCACGAAGATCGCCCCGGTCAGCGAGGCGGCGACCATCGTCTCCACGAAGGCCGGGTGGTTGCGCATCATCAGGCCGAAGCGGTCGCCGCGCCGCATCCCGCGGCGCAGGAGCTCGGCGGCGATGCGGTTGCCGTTCTCGGCGAGCTGCGCGTAGCTGCGCACCTCGTCGGGCGTGGCCTCGCCGTCGAGGCTCAGGTGCTCGAAGGTGAGCACGTCCAGCTCCGGCTTCGCCTCGGCGCGCAGCCGGACCAGGTCCCCCAGGATCGCCTCGCCGAGCGCAGGCACGGCGCCTCCTAGCTGGTGAGGACGGTGACGCACATGGCAGCGGCGTCGGTGCCGATGTTGCCGCCGCCGTTCTGCGCGAGCGCCACCCGGGCACCCTCGACCTGGCGCGCGCCCGAGCGGCCCTGGAGCTGCTCGGCCAGCTCGACGATCTGCGCCACGCCGCTCGCGCCCACCGGATGCCCCTTGCGCAGGAGCCCGCCGGAGGGGTTGACCGGGACGCGCCCGCCGAGCCGGGTGGCGCCGGACTCCACGAGCTTCCCGCCCTCTCCGGCCGGACACAGCCCGAGCGACTCGTAGGCGAGGATCTCGGCGGGCGCGCTCGCGTCGTGCACCTCGACGACGTGGAGGTCCTGCGGGCCCACGCCCGCCTGCTCGTAGGCCTCGGCGGCGCACACCTCGACGGTGCCGGGCTCGTCGCCGCCGTGGTCCCATCCGGAACACAGGACCGTGGCGGCCACCCGCACCGGCTTGCGGATGCCCAGCGCGCGCGCCCGGCGCGGGCTCACCACCACCACCGCCGCCGCCCCGTCGCCGATCGGCGAGCACATCGGGCGCGTGAGCGGCTCGGCCACCACCGGCGCGGCCAGCACGTCGGCGACGCTCAGCTCGTCGCGGAACTGCGCGCGCGGATTCAGGCTCCCGTGATGCGAGTTCTTCGCGGCCACCGCCGCGAACTGCTCCTTCGTCGTGCCGTAGCGGGCCATGTGGGCCCGCGCGGCGAGCGCGTAGATGTCCATGAACATCGAGCGCTTCTCGCCGGCGCCGGAGGCGGCCTCGGAGGCCCCCCCCTGCTGCGCGCTCTTCTGCAGGCCCGCGAGGATCGCGGCGAGCGCCTCGACGTCGACCGCGCCGCTGAAGGCCGAGAAGCTGCGCTTCTTGTCGGGGTGGTAGAGCTTCTCGACCCCGAGCGCGAGGACCACGTCGTAGACGCCGGCCGAGACCATGACGCAGGCCTGGTGGAGGGCCGTCGAGCCGCTCGCGCAGGCGTTCTCCACGTTCACGACCGGAAGCCGCCCGAGCCCCATCCCGCGCAGGATGACCTGGCCGCGGATGCTCTCCTGGCCCGTGATCAGGCCCGCCGCGGCGTTGCCCACGAACGCCGCCTGGAGCTGCCCGGGGGCGATCCCCGCGTCCGCGAGGGCCTCGCGCACCGCCTCGGCCCCGAGCGCCTTGAGCCCCGTCTCCAGGTGCTTGCCGAACCGCGTCATGCCGAGGCCGGCCAGACAGGCATCGACCTTCATGCCCTGCTCCTTCCGTCGCGCTGGACGCGGGCGCTCACAGCAGACCGTGGCCCTTGATCCCGAGCGCGTGCTTCAGGTACTCGAGCTCCGCCTCGCGCCACGGCAGCGGCGCCGGGTCCTGCAGCAGGCCGTCGCGCTCGAGGCCCGCCACGACCTCGGGATCGCGCGGGAAGGGCTTGCCGAAGCCGTTCAGGTGGAAGAGCTCCTCGAAGGGCTGGCGCGGGCGCTGGCCGCCGGCTTCGGGGCTCTCCGCCGGATAGCCGACCGTCTGCAGCAGGAGCACCCGGCAGTGCGCGGGGAGCCCGAGCCGCTCGCGGATCTTGTCGGTGTTGGGCGTGCCCAGGCAGCAGGTGCCGAGCCCCTGCTCGAAGGCCATCAGGGTCGCCTGCGCGATGCCCTGCCCGCAGTCGATCTCGGAGAGGCCCGGCTGCTTCAGGCCGTCGCGGAGCTGGTCGAAGATCGGGATCAGCTTCGTCTCGAGCGCTTCCTGCTTGCCCGCGCCCAGGCCGAGCGCCCCGGCGGCCAAGAGCTCGCGCAGCCGCTGCGACTGCGCGTCGACCGCGCTGGTGTCGAGGTACCAGACGATCACCACCGGGGCGAGGCGGATCTGGAAGCCGGCGATCGGCGCCGTGATCGCCTCGATCACCTCCGGCGGCGCGCTGTCCTTGCGCACCACCACCGCGCGCAGGCTCTGCACGTTGCCCCAGTGCGAGGCGATCCGCGCCGCCTCCAGCATGCGCTGTATCTTGGCGGGCTCGACCGGCTTGTGGGGCAGCAGGAAGCGGATCGAGCGGCGCCGGCCGATCACCTCACGTAGTTCCACGGCTCCTCCCCGGCGCGTCAGAGCTTCGCCGCGCCCACCAGCGACAGGACCTCGTTGCAGCCGTCCTCGATCATCGAGGCGCGGGCGTCGCGCAGGATCTTCTCGATCGGGTACTCGCGGGTGAGGCCGTTGCCCCCGAAGACCTGGAGCGCCGCGCTGGCCACCTCGAAGGCCGTGTTCGTGCAGAAGACCTTGGACGCGATCGAGTACTGGAGGAGCGGCGGCTGGGTGGTGTTGTGGACGAACACCCGGCGCGCGAGCGAGCGGGCTGCCTCGACCTCGGTGAACATCCGGAACAGCCGCGCCCTGACCCCCTGGTGCGCGAAGATCGGCACTCCCCCCTGCACCCGCTCGCGCGCGTAGTCGAGGGCCAGCTCGAGCGCCGCCCGCGCGGTCCCGACGAAGATCGCGCCCATCGACGCGTTGGCCATCGTCAGCACCATCTCCACGATCGTCGAGTAGGCCTCCTTGCCGACCACCATGTAGTCGGCCGGGATGCGCACGTCGTCGAAGAAGATCTCGCCCTGGTTGAGGGCGCGCTGGCCGAGCTTGTCGAGCGGTTTGCCGCGCGAGACCCCCGGCAGGTCGAGCGGCACCAGGCACACGCCCCCGCCCTTGAAGCCTTCGTCGGGATCGATCGTGCAGAAGAGCGCTGCCACCGTCGCGATCGTGCCGTTCGAGACCCAGGCCGCCTTCTGGCCGCGGATCACCCACTCCTCGCCTTCGCGGTGGGCGACGCAGTTGGCCCGCAGACGAGCGTCCGAGAACGCGCGCTCGGTCACGGCCAGCGTGTCGCTGCCGTGGTCCGGCTCGGTGATGGCCCAGCACGCGATGTCGTGGTGGCGCGGGCTCGCGAAGCGCTCGATCAGGGCCGGGCGGCCCGACATGCGCGCAAACATGCGCGCGAAGCCCGCCACCCCGAGGCTGATCGCGAGCCCCGCGTCGCCCCAGCCGAGCTCCTCGTGGACGAGGCAGCGCAGGCGCGCCTGCGCCACGGGGTCGAGGCCGGCGCCGCCCTCCTCGAGATCGTCGAGGCCCAGCGCGCGATGGCGCTCGAAGACCGACCAGAGGAGCGAGTCGGGCGCGACGACCGCCGCGGGGTCCGGGAGCCGATCGAGCTGCCGGCCCGCCGGCCGCAGGACGTCCTCCGCGAACTTGTGGACCGTGTCGCGGATCTCGCGCTCGAGCTCGCCGAGTCCTACTTCGATGTCGGGCAGGGTCATCGCGGAGTCCTCCCGGATCGGGATCGCGATCGACGGGAAGCTACGGACCCGGGGGCGGGTCTCGTATGACGTCGGTCATAGGAGCGACGCGAAGCCAGCGCGGGCGTCGCTCGCTCAGGACACCGCCGTCGCCTGCGGTCCCGCGGGCCGCGTGCGGCCCGTGGCCGCGGCGGGCGCCGGGCCGGCCACCGCGAGCAGATGGCGCTGCTCGTGGGCGAGGAACGCGGCGAGCAGCGCCACGAGCGCGCGGAAGAAGCGCGGCGGCTCCTGCTCCGCCAGGAGCGCCTGCAGGCGCGGCACCCAGCGCCCCGGATGACGGGCGACGAAGTCACGCTGCGCGCGGCGGAAGGCGCCGGGATCCTGGCCCGCGACGAGCAGCTCCGCTTCGCGGAACGAGAGGAAGTGCAGGAACTCGAGCTCCGTCTGGAGGTGATCGGGCAGCTCCCGCTCGTCCTCGTCGAGCCGGAGCCCGAAGTGGTTGTAGAAGCGGACGGCCTCCTCCATCACCGTCATGCGCACGCCCCCGTAGAGCCCGCCGTGGAGCGGACAGGGCGGCCCCGACATCCCGACGTCGAACAGGCGCGTGTACTCGACGGCCAAGTCGTCGTCGTGGCCCCCGTCCGCGAGCGCCGGCCAGTCCCCCGCCCCGGCGAGCGCCGGATCGACGGCGCCGAGCGCCTCGCGCAGCGCCTCGGCGAGGTCGCCGTCGCGGATCACCTGCCGGAACCAGTCGTCGGGATAGGTGAAGGCGGCGCAGAAGACCCGGTAGGCGCGGCTGCGGGCCGCGGCAAGCCGCTGCTCCCCGGTGTCGAGCGTCCCGAGCACGGCGTCTCCTGCCCTCCTCACAGCGGAACCACCTCCACCCGCGTGTCGCGGTCCGTGTGGCTCGGCTGGAGGCAGATCGTCATCGGCCGCAGGTGGAACTGGCCACCCGCCAGCTCGACCGGGTTGAGCGGCGAGGGAATCAGGTTCTGGAAGCCGCGCTGGCCCCGGAACTGGAAGTTCTCCCAGGCGTGGTAGACGATGAACTGCCCCGGGCGCACCGCGGGGGAGATCTTGACCATGATCTCGAAGCCGTCGATGTCGTTGAAGCAGCGCACGTGCTGCCCGTCGCGGATCCCGCGCGCCTCGGCGTCGGCCACGCTCATGTAGGCCACCGGCTCGCCGCGCTGCTGCTGGAGCATCAGGCGGTCGTCGCGCCAGGCGGCGTGGATGCTCCAGCGCGTGTGGCCGCCGGTGAGCTGCAGCGGATGGCGGCCGCCGGCGGCCGGCGGGTCCTTGTGGACCGGGAGCGTCTCGCCCATCTCGAGGTAGAGCTCCTGGTCGAGGTAAAACTGGATCCGGCGTGAGAGCGTCGGGTAGGGCTTCTTGTCGAAGACGTGATCGGTGAGCGGCGTCACCGTGTCGTCGGGCTTCACGGTCGTCGCGTTGCCGATCGACACGATGCTGCTCCCGACCCCGGTGAAGCGCGCCCAGCCCTTCTGCTTGAGCGCCTCCCACTCCACCCCCTCGAGGTTGCTCGCGCCCTCGACGAGGTCCTGCGCGACGCGCTCGTCGTCCTCGGGGCCGTAGCGGCCGTTCGAGCTGAAGCGCTCGTAGAGGCCCTCGAAGGAGCGCTCGCGCCCGGCGCGGTCGCGGAAGCTCCGGATGCCGCGCTCGCGAGCGCGATCGTCCACCGCCTTCGCGAGCAGCGCCATGATCTCCCAGTCCGAGCGCGCCTCGTAGAAGCTGGTGACCTTCTCGCCGGCGTGGAGGAAGGGGGTGAGCGGCGTCACCCACTTGTGCTCGGTCCGCTCGTACCAGGCGGCCGCCGGCAGGACGAAGTCCGCCCACAGGGCCGTCGAGGTCATGCGCCAGTCGATCGTCACCACCGTGCGGAGCTTCGGCCACAGGTGCTCGAGCAGGAGCGGGTAGGCGCGGATCCGGCGCAGCGGGTTGCTGACCAGCGAGAAGAGCACGCGCGGCGGGTTGCCGGGGCGCGGCCAGACGTGCTGCCAGCCCCGGGCCAGCGACTCGTCGAGCACCTCGCGGATCGGCCGCTTCAGGTAGGGATCCCAGTCCTGGAGCTGCTCGCTGGCCTCGAGCAGGCCGCCGTGCACGTACCAGAAGAGGGCGCCGCTCACCTCCTGCCCGCTCTCGAAGCTCTTGCGGCTGCGCTCGTAGACGACCATCTCGTCCGTGAAGCCGGCGAGGCGCAGACGCGCCTCGTCGATCTTCACGCCGGCCACGATCCGCGCCTGCGTCGGCAGGTCGAACATCGAGAAGAGGAAGCGCTCGAGGCCGTCGTGCACCAGGAACGGGAAGCCGACGTAGCCGCTGCCCTTCTTGCCGAAGTGCCCGGTCAGGGCGAAGACCAGCGCCTGCGCGCGCTCGACCAGGTTCCCGTGGTAGTACTTGGCGAAGTTGCTGGTCGTGACCATCGACGCCGCCCGGGCGTCGGCGAGCGCGCGGGCGAGGTCCCGGATCTGCGCAGCGGGCGTGCCCGCCATCTCGGCGGCCCGCTCCGGGGTGTAGGCGGCGAGGTGCTCGCGCAGGAGCGTGAACACGGTCGCGACGCCCACCCGGCTGCCGTCGGCGAGCACCGCCTCGAAGCGGCCCTCGAGCTGCGGGCGCCGCTCGCCGAGCGCGAGCGTCTTGCGTTCGGCGGGGACGATGCCCTGGCGCTCGTCGTGGACGTAGAGCTCGTCCTCGTCGCCTCCGCTCCGCAGGTCGGACCCGCGCAGGAAGCGCCGGGTGTCCTCGCGCACCAGGAAGGGAAGGTCCGTCTGCTCGGTCACGAAGGCGCGGTCGACGCGGTCCTCGGCCAGCAGCACGTGGGCCACGCCGAGTGCCAGCGCCGCGTCCCCGCCCGGCTTCACGGGGATGTAGCGGTCCGCGTGCATGGCCGAGGCGCTGTAGTCCGGCGAGATGCAGAACAGGCGCGCTCCGTGGTAACGCGCCTCGGTCAGGAAGTGGGCGTTCGGGATCTGCGTGTAGGCGGGGTTCGCGCCCCAGCACAGGATCAGGTCGGAGAAGAAGTAGTCGTCGGCGGAGCGCTCGAAGACGATCTTGCCGAAGGTCTCGGCGGTGCCGCGGTGGCCGTCGCCGATCTCGGTGTTCATGTCGAGGCTGGTCGAGTCGAGCAGGACGCGCAGCCGCGCCTGTCCCGCCATCTGGGTGCCGAGCGTGACGCCGGGCCCGAGGTCCCAGATCACGCGGTCGCTGCCCTCCTCGACGATCGTGTCGATCATCGAGTCGGCGATCTCGCGCAGCGCTTCGTCCCAGGAGACGCGACGCCAGCGCGCGGCGCCGCGCGGGCCGACGCGCTTGAGCGGGTAGCGGACCCGCGCCGGGTCGTACATGCGCTCGCTGAAGCAGGCGCCCTTCTGGCAGCCGCGCGGGTTGAAGTCGGGGACGTCGGGCCGGATCTGCGGGTAGTCGGCGGCCTGCTCCTCGCGCCAGACCACCCCGTCCTTCACGTACACGTTCCAGGCGCAGTGCGCCTGGTACCAGCAGTTCACCCAGTGGCTGGAGCGCACCACCTTGTCCCACTTCCAGCGCTCCAGGTAGACGTCGCGGAAGTCCCCGTAGCGGATCGCCTCCAGCGCGGCGGTCACGGGCGCCTCCGCCGGCCGCAGGCGCCCGAGGCCGAGCCGCAGCCCGGCGAGGCCGGCGAGGCCGGCAGCGCCGCCCAGCAGGAAGGCGCGCCGGTCGAGCTTCACGCCCCCTTCTCCCACTCGATGCTCGCGGGATCCCGGTCGAAGCCGCCGAACATGTCCTTCCACTTGTGGCCGATCAGGAGGTCCATGAGCTCCGACCTGCCTCCGGCGCGCGTCTTCGCCATCTCGCCCTTCAGCACCTCGAGCGCGCGCAGGACGTCGGGCCCGAAGAGCGAGACCAGGTACTCGTCCGGGATGCGCGGCTTCGACTCGTCGACGTTGCCGTCCGCGTCGAGGCGGGGCGGAGCGATCGGGGGGACGTAGAAGACGTTCGGCTCGGTCCCGAACTCCGGGTGCAGGGGCAGCGCCACCTTCCACTGGTCCACCAGCTTCCAGATCGGCGCGCTCTGGTCGTCGCGGTAGCCGACGAAGCGGACCCGGCCCGGACACTGCCGCGCGCAGGCCGTCGCGACGCCCTGGTCGATGCGCGGGAAGCAGAAGATGCACTTCTGCGAGACCTTCTTCTGGTGGTTGAAGTAGATCTTCTTGTAGGGGCAGGCCTCCATGCAGAAGCGGTACCCGCGGCAGCGGTCCTCGTCGATCAGGACGATGCCGTCCTCCTCGCGCTTCACGATCGCCTGGCGCGGGCAGGCCTCGAGGCAGGCGGGATGGGTGCAGTGGTTGCAGATGCGCGGCAGGTAGAAGTAGTAGGCGTTGGGATACTCGCCGGCGCCCTGGTCCTCGTCCCAGTTCGGCCCCCAGTCGGGCGCCTCGCCCTTCACCTGCAGGTGGACCTTGTCGCCCTGGCCGCCGAAGAAGACCTCGTCGTGGTTGAAGTCCCAGGCCTCGCCGAAGTCACGCCGGGTGGGGAGCCGGCCCGGGCGCGGCTGGCCGTCGGCGAAGCCGCCGCCCATCTGCTCCCAGTCGCGGGGCGTGCCCCGGCCGGGCATGGTGTTCACGGTGTTCCACCACATGTACTCCATGCCCTCGTCGCGGGTCCACAGGCGCTTGCAGGCCATCGTGCAGGTCTGGCAGCCGATGCACTTGTTGAGGTCCATCACCATCGCGATCTGCCGTCGCGAGGCTGCCACCGCGACCGTCCCGCTACGCGACCGGCGCGAGGACGAGCTCGCGCCAGTTGCCCGAGTACGACTTGATCCCGGCGCGCTCGCCGCGGCTCCCCTCCCAGACCGCCACGGCGTAACCGGTGCTCTCGCCCGCGCGGAGCTGCGCCACCGGCTCCTTCGAGTCGACGCGCAGCGCGCGCGCGATCACCACCTGCCAGCGCCCCTCCTTCCAGGTGGCGTGGGTGCGCACGAGCTCGTGGTCCACGGTGCGCGTGGTGCCGAGGCCCTCGGCGACCACCTGCCGGCCCGCGCGCTCCTCGTCGGCGCGCCAGTACCAGGCGTTCACCGCGACGCCCGGCGCGCCCATCGTGATCACCGGCGCGCCGGGCACGGACGGCAGCAGGACGGCGGCGGCGTCGGGGAACACCGTGGTGTCGCCGATCGCACGATCCTCGCTCGGGTCCTCCCACTCGAGCCGGAAGGCGAGCTGCGTGCCGTCGTGCACGGCGTCGACCGTGACCGCGCCGATCGCGCCGATCCGCGCGTCGGGCCAGGCGGCGCGTACCGCGGCGGTCGGCTGGAGGCTCGACGGCGTTCCCACGAGGCGCAGCGGCTCGGGTCGCGAGTCCTTCCAGAAGGGGGCCGCGGGGTCCAGCAGCTCCGCGGGGTCCCGGCCGGCCAGGTAGCGGACGTTCACGGGCTCGCCTCCTCGGGGCTCGCGTCGGCGGCGACCGGGGCGTCCGCTCCGCTGGCCACCCACGCGACGAGCCGTTGCAGCAGCGCTTCGAGCTCCGCCCCGTCGAAGCGCGGCGGCCCCGCTTCGCGGTAGCCCTGCACGGTCACGACGGCGATCACCTCGCCGGCCGTCAGGCCCTCGCTGCGCGGCTCGCGCCCCGGGCCGGCGACCACCACGCGCGGGATCGGCTCCCACGAGAAGCCCTCGACCAGCACCAGGTCGAGATCGGCGGGCAGCGCCTCGAGCGCGGCGTCGATGCTGGGCGGATCCTGGCGACGCACGAAGGTGGCGCTCTGCTCACCCGAGAGCAGCGCCACGGCACGGGCCCCCGACTCGTAGAGCCGGTGCGAGTCCTTGCCCGGCCGATCGGCCAGGAACCCATGGGATGCGTGCTTCGCCGCGCCGACCGCGATCCCCCGCTCTTCGAGGGCCGCGATCAGGAGCTCCAGCAGCGAGGTCTTCCCGACACCCGATCGGCCGACCACGCCGACCACCGGGACCCCGCGCCGCTTGCGCTCCTTCGCCCTCTCGCCCACGTCCCCCTCCTCGAACGCGCTGCCTCGCCGACCTCGCCGCGCACGCTACGAGAGCCGGCAGGGCCGGGGCATGACCCGCGTCATATCGAAGCGGCGTGCGGCACCCCTACGGTCGCGACCGGCATGGATTCCGCGATGCGAGGCGACGCCTTCGCCCGGACCGGATCGGCCGAGCATTCGTGCGCGTGGCGCCCGGCCGGCGCGGTGCGCGGCACCCGGGCGCAGGAGTGAGCGCCGTCGGCTGGCGCCGGCTCCTGCACCGCTCCCACGCCGCCGCCACGCTGGTGCTGCTCGCGTCGGGCGTGCTCCTCCAGGCGCCCGACCTGCGCGCCGGCCTGGTCGGCGGCTACGGGCGCGAGATCTCGCTCGTCCACCGGGCCGCGGGCGTGCTCTTCGTGCTCGTCCCGCTCGCGGCGCTCCTGCGGGCGGGGCGCCCGCTCGCCCGCGACGCGCTGCGCCGCCTCGACCCGCCGGATCCCCGTGCCTGGCGGCAGCTCCACCTCGTGCTCTCGCTCGGCGCCACGCCGCTCCTGGCCCTCACCGGGCTCCTGCCGTGGCTCGGCGCGCGGATCCCGGCCGCGATCGGCGATCTCGCCCTCGAGGCCCACGCCGCGCTCGCGTGGCTCTTCCTCGCGATGCTCGCGGCCCACCTCCTGGCCGTCCGGCGCAAGCTCGGGGCGCGCTTCCGCGACCTGCGCGAGGGCCGCGCGAGCCCCGGCGACGAGCCCGGCGACCCGCTCGAGCTCCCCGACGAGCCGGGCCGGTCCTAACCGAGGAAGCCCAGCGCGAAGCCACGCGCCACCAGCGCGGCCCGGGTGCTCACCCCGAGCTTCGCCCGCATGTGCTCCACGTGCGTGCGCACGGTGGCCTCGCTCAGCTCGAGCCGCGCCGCGATCGCCGCGGTGGTGCGGCCCTCGGAGAGGAGCTGGAGCACCTCGTGCTCGCGGGGGCTCAGGATCTGCCACGTCTCGGGAGGTCGATCCGCGCTCGCGCTCAGCACGCAGACGACCCGGTCGTCGTCGAGCGGCACGCAGGTGAGCAGGTGGCGCGCGCCGCGCAGCCGGACCGGCGTGTGCTGCGACGCCATCTTGCCCCGCCGCAGCAGCGCGCCCACGCAGCCGGTCTGGCACGGAAGCCCCTCGGCGTCCGCGAGGCCTCCGACCGCGCGCCAGCACTCCCGCCCGAGGGCGTCCCCGAGCAGCCGGCGCGCGGCCGGGTCGAGCGCGACGAGCCGCCCGTCCTCCTGGGCGACCACGACGGCGGGCGCCGCCCGCCGTCGTGCGTCGGCCGTCGGACCCGCGCTCTCGCCAGCGGGCGCCATCCGCTAGGCCGGCAGCAGCGCCATCGTCTGCTGGAGGGGCGGAACCTCCCTTACCACCCGCAGCGCATCGTGGCGCACGTGGTCGTGACGCATCTGCTCGCGGACCATCTCCTCGGTCACGGTGCCGTTCTCGATGCACTCGCGCAGCAGGCCGAAGAAGAAGTTCTCCTGGTTGCGGTCCGGGTGCTGGCGATAGCGGCCGAGGAAGGCGTAGTCCCCGAACCACTCGCGCCGGACCCGCATCAGCCACCCGATCGGCGGGAACTGCGGGAACTTGTCGGCCGGCGTGAAGTCGATCGGCAGGCCGGCCTTCCAGGGCTGCGTCCAGCGCTTGGTGGTGTGCAGCATCTTGGTGTGCTTGGTGAGGACGTCGAGGTCGTTCCAGTGGCTCTCGAAGAGCCCGATCGTGTCGCGGTCCTCGTGGCGCAGCGTGATCCAGTCCTTGTAGTCCAGCTTGCCGTCGAACATGTCGTTGAACTGCTTCTCGACGTTCCAGTGGCCCAGCTTCGCGCAATCGAGCAGCATCACGCTGGTGGCCATCGGCCCGTTGATGCTCCGGCTGGTGCGGCTGCGCGGCCGGCACATGATGGCCTTGCCCCGCATGTCCCGCGACAGGAGCTCCCAGACGTCACCGACGGCGAAGACGTCGGGGTCGATGACGACGGCGCGTCCGCTGTAGCCCATCAGCTCGGGCGGCATGAAGCGCAGCGGCGTGAACGACTGCAGGTCGTTGTTCCGCCACGGGCGCATGACGCCGTTGCGCAGGAAGGGCTGCCCCTCGCGATCCTGCAGGAACTTGTGGTCCTTCGTCTCGATCAGGCGCACGTCGAAGCGGTCGGCGTGCGCGCTGTTCCGGCGCAGCGAGTGCGCCCCCACGATGGCGCCGAGGATCTGCTTGTGGTTGACGTGGATGAACACGCAGGGCTTCTGCGTGCTGCGCTCCGGCGTGGAGCCCGATGTAGAGCCCGATGTGGAATCGGCCATGGTCTCTCTCACCCTCCCATCCGAGTGTTCGTGCCCCCCCCCCGACGCCTCGAACCGACGCCTCGAACCGAGGCCTCGAACCGAAGCCTCGAGCCACCGTGCCTGTTCCGCACGGAGGCTGCGGGGAGCCCACAAGGGGCAGCGTATAGCCCCCTGCCCCGTGTCTTGCGTATGACGGCGATCATGTCACCGCTGTCATCGAGCGTCTCGGCGGCCCCCCGCGGGTCGCGGCGTGCCATCACCGGCCGCGGTGGCGGCCACGTGCCCGCCGGCGCGCCTCGCCTCAGCCGCGGGAGACCTCGCGCAGGCGCGATTCGTCGACGATGCGGATGCAGCCGACGCGCCCCTCGACGATCCCTTCGCGCTCGAGGCGCCGCAGCACCCGGATCGCGGTCTCGACCGTGGTCCCGGCGGCCTCGGCGAGCGCGCGGCGCGTGACGTGCGCCTCGCCCTTCGGTGCGGCGGCACGCAGCAGGGCGGCGGCGAGCCGCGCCGGCGCGGGATCGTGGGCGAAGGACCGCAGGCGGTCGTGCGCTTCCCGCAAGCGGCGCAAGAGGATGCGCAGGATCTCGGCGTTGAGGGCCGGTTCCTCCTCGAGCAGGCGCTGGAAGCTCTCGCGGGGCAGCCACCACGCGCTGCCGGCAGTGACGGCCTCGGCACTCGCGGGGTAGACGTGGGTCTCGAGCGCCGACAGGACGCCGAAGGCTTCGCCCTCGGCGAGCACGTCGAGGGTCGTGAGCTGGCCGTCGCTCGAGCTCTTGTAGAGCCGGACCTGGCCCGTGCGCACCACCCAGAGCCGGTCGGCGGGGCTCCCCTCGAAGTAGAGCACCTGCTGGCGCTGGAAGCTCTTCTCCCGCAGGCGGGGCCGCAACCGCGCCAGGCGTTCGGGCGACAGCACGCGGAAGAGCTCCACCCCCTGCAGGGCCGCCTCCGGCTCGATGGGCTTGCCGCTGTGCACCGACTCGCTCCCCGTCTTATGATCGGCATCATAGGGAAGTGGCGCGCGACCCGTTACACGAGGAGCCGGGGTGAACCAGAGCCGAGGTGGGGACACCGTGGGACAGACGGTGCGAAGCGAGCATCGCCGACTCGACGAGCTGTTCGTCGAGGTGATCGCCGTGTTCGCTCCGCCCGGGGCTGCGGAGGAGATGCGCGACGCCTTCGCCGCCCTCTCCGAGGCCTTGGACCTGCACTTCGAGCAGGAGGACCGGCTCTACTACGCCTCGATCGCGGCGCTCCGGCCGGACCTCAAGCCCGAGATCCTCGCCATCTCCGAGGCCCATCGCGGCTTCCGCCTCGCCCTGGCCGCGATCGGAGACCAGCTCGAGCGGGGCAGCCTGGCGGCCGCCCGGCGCAGCTTTGCCGCCATGACCCGCGCCTTCCAGCACCACGAGGCGCTCGAGGAGCGCCTCCTGCACCGCGTCGAGGAAGCCGCCGGGATGGGGCCCTGAGGCCCCGGGTCGTCACCAAGGGAAGAAGGCCCCCCCCACAGGGACGTGGTGGGGGGATCCGGCTGATCGCGATCAGGGCGCTCGCCGGGCGCGGCCTTGCGGGCGACGGGCTGCGGGCCTCGGCGCTCCAGGTGCATCGGCAGCCGCCGCGGCCAGCTCCGCGAGCTCGCGGAACGCGGCCGGGATCGCCCGGGCCAGCTTCGCGAGGTCCGGCACCACCTCGCGGTCGGCGATCAGTCCGAAGCCGAGCCGCCCGTCGTAGCTCAGGACGGCGACCCCCAGGCCCTGGTGCTCGAAGAGCGGGAGGTGGGGGTAGAGCTCGAGCAGCCGCGCACCCAGCACGTAGAGCGGCATGGGCGGCCCCGGCACGTTCGTCACGATCAGGTTGTAGGGCCGCAGCCGGGCGACGAGGCGGACGCCGAGGCGCGTGACCCACGGTGTGGCGAGCCCGTCGGCCAGACGCGCCAGCGCGTCGATCCCCTCCGCAGCCCGCGAGGCCTTGAGCCGCTCGGTCTCGCGGCGGATCCGCTCGTAGCGGCGCCGCGCATCGGGCTCCGCGACCGGCAGCGAGAGGAACAGCGCCGAGACGTGGTTGGCCACGGGTGCCGGATCGCCGGGTGGCCGCATGTTCACGGGGATCACCACCCGGTGGTCCAGCCGGACCGGCCAGGCCGTACGCCCGCCGAGGAAACGATGCAGGGCACCGGCGACGATCGCCAGCACCACGTCGTTCACGGTCCCGCCGAGAGCGTTCTTGACCTTCTTCACCGCGTCGAGCTCGAGCGAGCACCACTCGACCCGGCGATGGGGCCCGATCGGCCGGTTCAGGCTCGTCGGGTCCGGCAGGCGCAGGGCTGCATCGAGCGCCTGCGCAACGGCCGTGCCGGTCCGGAGCACGCCCGCGAGCGCAGGACCCGGGTGCGCCGCAACGCTCCCGAGCCAGCGCAGCCACCCGGCGCCTCCCTGCGCCCGGTGCGCGAGCTCGTCCGCGAGGAGCTCGAGACCGCCGGGCGCCGCTCGCGGGTGCCATTCCGGAGCCGGCCGGATCCCTTCGTCGGGCCGCGTGCTGAAGAGCAGCGTGAGCAGGCTCGAGCCGGCGACTCCGTCCACCATGCAGTGATGGACCTTCGAGACCAGGGCGAAGCGATCGCCCTCCACCCATTCGACGATCCACATCTCCCAGAGCGGCCGGCTGCGGTCGAGCGGCTGGGCGAGCAGGCGGCCGGTGAGCTCCTGCAGCGCCGCCCTGGATCCGGGCCGGGGCAGGGCCACGTGTCGCAGGTGGTAGCTGAGATCGAAGCGGGCGTCGTCGACCCAGAGCAGCTCCCCGGTCAGGGGATGGGACACGAGGCGCTGGCGGTAGCGCGGCAGCTCCTGCAGGCGCCCCTCGACGTGCTTTGCGAGCCGGGCGGCGTCGATCCCGCCGTCGGTGGTGCGCAGCGGCCCGGCCTCGAAGAGCGCCACGGCCGCGACGTGCATCGGCGTGGCGCGCTGCTCGAAGTGGAGGAACGAGGTGTCCTGGGTGCTCAGCCGCTGCCAGCCCGCCTTCGTCATGCGCAGAACCTGCTGGCGCAGCTCCGCGGCCGTTATGACCCGGGTCATGGCGGCAGCAGTCCGGATCCCGGCTCCCCTCGCACCGCATCGCGGTTCTTCCATGGACTCGCGACACGCAGCCGCGTCGAGAAGCGGCGCCGCACGGAATCCGGCCGATGGCGGCGGCCGACTCCGGCCGCGGCTCGCCGGACCCGGCCGCGCGCCCTCGCGTGCCCTCAGCGCGATCCCCGCCCGACGGGCACGGGGATTGCTCTCCCCCGCTCCGGGGGCTGGAGGGCGCGATGGAGCGGATGCGTTCGATCCTGTGGGTCGGCGGGGCGGAGCGGCTGCGCGACGAGGCGGTTGCGGACGCGCCGCTGCTCGACGTGGCCTGGGCGCGTGACGCCGACGACGCGGCGTCGCTCCCGCTCGCCGCCTTCGACGCCCTGATCCTCGACAGCGACGACGCCGACGACGCCCACCAGGCCCTGCGCCGCCTGCGCCGCGCCGGCGCCCAGGGCTTCCCCCCGATCGTGGTCCGGCTGCCGGATCCCGACGCGGAGGCCGAGCACGCGCTGCGCCGGGCGGGCGCGGCGGTGGTGGCTCCGCGGCCCTCGGCGCAGCGTGGAGGCGAGCCGCTGCCCGCACTCCTCGCCCGGGTCGGCCCGCCGCGGCCGGCCTCGCGCCCGGCCGCGGCCGCCGCGCGGGACGACCTCGACGAGCGCCCTGCCCCGCCGCGCTCCGCCCTGGTCGCGCGCAGCCCCGCGATGCGCGCGGTGCTCGCGCTCGCGGCCCGCGCGATGCGCTCGCACGCGACCGTGCTCGTCACCGGTGAGACCGGAACCGGCAAGGAGCTGCTCGCCCGCGCGATCCACGACGGCAGCACGCGCCGCGCCGGGCCCTTCGTCGCCCTCAACTGCGCCGCCTTCCCGGACGCGCTGCTCGAGAGCGAGCTGTTCGGGGCCCTGCGCGGCTCCTACACGGGAGCGGATCGCGACAAGAAGGGACTCTTCGAGACCGCCGAGGGCGGCACGCTCTTCCTCGACGAGGTGGGCGAGACCTCGCCGCCGCTCCAGGCGAAGCTCCTGCGCGCACTCCAGGAGCGCGAGGTGCGGCCACTCGGAGCCGCGAAGCCGCGCCGCATCGACGTGCGCCTGGTAGCGGCCACCAACCGCTCGCTCCAGGACGAGATCGCCCGCGGCGCCTTCCGCGAGGACCTCTACTGGCGGCTCGCCGTCTTCCACGTCGCGGTGCCCCCGCTGCGGGAGCGCCGCGAAGACGTGGTCCCGCTGGCGGAGCACTTCCTGCGCCGCCACGGGGAGCGCGACGCCAAGCCCGGCTGCCGCCTCGCTCCCGACGCCGCCGACCTGCTGCTGCTCCACGCCTGGCCGGGCAACGTCCGCGAGCTCGAGAACGAGATCCAGCGCGCGCTCGCGCTGGTCGAGGCTGGCGACGCGATCGGCGCGCACGATCTCTCCGATCGCCTGCGCGCCGCCCTCGCCCCGATCGCGGAGACCGCCGCCGTGCCCGGTGCCGAGACGCTGCGGGCCCAGATGGCGCGCCTCGAAGCCTGGCTGATCCGGCGTGCGCTCGCCGCCCACGGCGAGCGCCGCGCGGCGACGGCGCGCACGCTCGGGATCACCCGCGAGGGGCTCTACAAGAAGCTGAAGCGCCACCGGATCCAGTGATCCGATCGCGGCCGCGATCGCTACGGCCGGCCGCGCGTCGCGAGCGCCACCGCGTGGCGCCGCCCGCCGGCGCCGGCGCGCTCGCTGCGCACGCGGAAGCCGGCGCGCGCGAGGCTCCGCTCGAACGCGGGGGCCGGCTCCTCCAGCCAGACCGCGAGCACCCCGCCCGCGCGGAGCGCCGCGCGCGTCCGGGCGAGGGCCTCGCGGCCGAAGTGGGGGTGATCCGGCCGGCAGCGCGGGCCCGGCCCTTCGTAGAGGTCGAGCACCACGGCGTCGAAGCGCGCGCCGCCGGGCCGCGCCGCCCCGCGGATCGTCTCGGCGACGTCGCCGATCTCGACCCGGACGCGCGGATCGCCCGCGGCGCCTCCGCTCAGGGCGGCCAGCGGTCCGCGCCGGCACCAGGCCGCCACGGCCGGGTTCAGCTCGGCGACGACGACCTGCGCGTCGGGCCCGAGCCCGTCGAGGCAGGCGCGCAGGGTGCAGCCCATGCCGAGGCCGCCGACCAGGACGCGCGGCGCCGCGCGCCCGGCGATCGCCTCGGCCGCGAGCCGGCCGAGCGCGAGCTCCGAGCGGTTCGCGCGGCTGTTCATGAGCACGCGCCCCCCGATCGTGATCAGGAGCTCGTCCGGGCCCCGGCGGCGCAGCTCGAGCCGGCCCTCGGCCGTCTCCACGACCTCGAGCGTCTCCCAGGGCCGCGTCACCGCGCGGAGCGCCGGCTCAGGCCGCGCGCGGCGCGCCGCCGCGCACCGCGTCGAGGTGCGCGAGCACCGCGGCGAGCCAGGCCTCGGGATTCTCGAGCTGCGGGCTGTGGGCGGCCTCCGCGATCACGACGAGCCTCGCGTCCGGGATCCCGGCCGCGAGCTCCCGCGAGCCCCGCAGGAGCGGCGCGGAGTCCTGCTCCCCGACCAGCACCGTCACCGGGCAGCGGATCTCGGCCAGCCGGTGCAGCAGGCCGTCACCCGTGCACAGCGCCGGGCCGAGCGTCGCGAAGGCGATCGGGTCCATCGCGAGCGACTTCGCGCGCATCCGCGCCCAGAAGCGCTCCTCGCCCATGCGCTCGACGCAGCGCGCGAGCGCGGGCGCGCTCTGCGCCTGGCCCGCGAAGCTCGCCCGCGAGAGCTCGAAGAGCGCCGCCATCCCGGATTCGCGCGCGAGCCGCGCGGCGCCCTCGAGGAACGGCAGCGCCTCGCGCAGCACCGGCCCCGCGGCGGTATCCATCAGGATCAGGGAGGCCACCCGCGCGGGCGCCCGGAGCGTCAGGTGCTGCGCGACCAGCCCGCCCATCGAGTGGCCGAGCAGGTCGCAGCACGGCACGCCGGCGGCATCGAGGAAGGCCAGGAGGTCGCCGGCGAGACGCTCGAAGGTGTAGTCCTCGGGCGCCCCGGGCCGGCTCGTCCCGCCGTGCCCGCGCAGGTCCGGGGCAAGCGTGCGGCCGCGCGTCGCCAGCGCCGGCAGCACGTCGGCGAAGTCGTCGCTCGAGCCGGTGAAGCCGTGTACGAGCACGAAGGGGCGCCCGCCCGTGCCCTGCTCCTCGTAGTGGACCACGAGCCCGCCCGCCTGGATCTGCGCCATGTCTCTCGACCCTCCCCCCGCCGCGCTCGCCCGCGCGCGGCCTCACGAGCCCGCTCGGTCGCCCAGCAGCTTCCCCGGGCGCAGCAGCAGGACCAGCGCCGGCACGATCGTGAGCGTGGTGAGGCAGCTCGTCGCCATCATCAGCGCCACGTAGCCGCCGAGCTGCCGCCAGAGCGCGAAGTCCGAGGCCAGCAGCGTCGCATTGCCGGCCGCGATGGCGGAGGCGACGAAGAAGATGGCGCGGCCCGAGGTGCGCAGGGCCTCCGCCACCGCCTCGCGGAGCGGGCGCAGCCGGGTCTCCTCGCGCAGCCGGAAGAGCAGGTAGATCGCGAAGTCGGCGCCGAGGCTCACGCCCATCGCCGTGTAGCTCGCGGTGGCGAAGGAGAGCCAGCTCCCGATCCAGCCCATCACGCCGAGGTTCACGACCACCGCCGCCGCCAGCGGCGCGAGCACCAGCAGGCCGACCAGCGGCGAGCGGAAGACGAGCGCTGCGAGCGCGAAGATCACGAGGCCGATCTGGGCCATGTTCTCGATCTTGTTGCGCACGACGCTGCCGTTGAGCGCCGCCGCCTGGCCGAGCTCGCCGCCCCCGACCCGCACCCGGACGCCGGGCGGGAAGCGCCCGGCGGCCGTGGCCCGCAGCTTCGCGAAGATCTCCTCGGTCCACGCCACCCGGTCGGCGCGCGCGAGCGCGTGGATCGCGGCGACGTCGCGGTCGCTCGAGAGCACGCGGCGCAGGTCGCCAGGGTCGAAGAGGAGCAGGTACTGCTCGATCAGCGCGCGGTCTCCGGGCACCCGCAGCGCGGCCTCGCGGCCACCGTCCATCGCGCGGTTCATCGTGCGCAGGTAGTCGGCGACGGAGACGGTCGCCGTCACCGCCGGGTCCGTGCGCAGCACGGCCTCGAGCTCGGCGATGCCGGCCAGCACCGGAGGCTCGAGCAGCGAGTCCACGCCCTCGCCCTCGACCAGGACCCGGATCGTCGAGGTGCCGGTCAGGCGCTCGCGGATCGCCCGGTCGGCCGCGATCACCGGCTCGTCGTCGTCGAACCAGGAGCGGAAGGCGGTGTTGACCTCGATGCGGGCGATCCCGAGCCCGCAAGCGGCGGCAAAGGCGATCACGGCGGCCAGCAGCGCAGCGGGCCGCGCGAGCACGATCCGCACCAGCCCGTCGAGCAGGCGGTCGAGCCGGCGATGGCTGCGCTCGCGCAGCGCCTCGGCCGAGGCCGGCGCGCGCAGGAGGGTCCGGCAGGCCGGGATGAAGGTGAGCTCGAGCACCAGCGTCGAGAGGATCCCGAAGGCCGCCATCAGGCCGAAGTCGCGCACGGCGGGGACACGGAAGGTCGCGAGCGAGGCGAAGCCCGCCGCGGCGATCCCGCAGGCGATCGCCATCACCGGCCCGATCCGGAGCAGCGAGGTGACGACCGCCGCGCGGTTGTCGCCGAGCTCGTGGTAGCACTCGTAGTAGCGCTTCAGGATCTGCACGGCATGGCCCGCCGCCACCGACAGCACGAGCACCGCGGTGATCGCGGTCCAGGGGGTCAGCTCGAAGCCGAGCGCTGCGGTGATGCCCATTGCCCAGACCACCGAGAGCCCCGCCGTGACGAGCGGCAGGAAGACCGCCTGCCAGGTGCGGAAGGCCTCGTAGTGGACCCCGGCGATCACCCCCAGCGCCAGCACGATCAGCGGCACGATCCCGTAGGTGGCGCCGTTGAGCGCGGCGAGCGCCGGCGACTGCCCGCCGACCCAGACCTCCACGCCGGGCGCGCGCTCGCGGGCGGCGATCGCCTCGAGCGCCGCGCTGATGCGCCCGGGCGAGCCGTGATCCCGGAAGTCGGCGAGCACCATCGCGCCACGCGCATCGGCCGCCACGATCGTGCCGACGTACATCGGGTGGGAGAGCGCGCGCTCGCGCACTGCGGCGAGCGCGGCGGCATCGCCCGGGATCGGCTCGGGCACCAGGGGCTCGACGCGCACCAGGTCGCCGTCGGCATAGATCACCTTCGCGCGCGGCGAGGTGAGCGAGAGCACGCTCTCGGGGACCGTGTCGGGCAGGGCCTCCACCGCCTCCGTCACGCGCCGCACGCGCGCGAGCACGTCGGGCGTGAAGACGTCGCCCTCCGCGACCGCGATCCCGATCAGCGAGGTCTGCGCGAGCCCGAGCGCTTCGTCGAGCCGGCGGTCGATGACCGTATAGGGGTGATCGTGGGGCACCTCGTCGGCGAGATGCACCTCGAGCCGGAGGTGCCGCAGCTCCGCCGCGAAGGCCCCGGTGAGCAGGAGCACTGCGGCCACCACCCAGCGCGGGTGCAGGGTCACCAGACGAGCGATGCGCTCCACGGCAGCGCGGGTGTACCACCGGCCCCCGGGCACCGCCACGCGCTCGGGGTGCGCGCACTCGACACCCCCACACGCGCGGGCGAAGCTCCGGGGCGCCCGAACGGAGGTTCCGATGGCCGACGAGGCGATCCACAAGAGCGAGGAGGAGTGGCGCCGCACGCTCACGCCCGAGCAGTACGCGGTCTGCCGCCAGAAGGGGACGGAACGCGCCTTCAGCGGCGCCTACTGGGACTGCCACGAGGACGGCCTCTACCGCTGCGCCTGCTGCCAGGCCGTGCTCTTCGACGCCGGCGACAAGTTCGACTCCGGCAGCGGCTGGCCGAGCTTCACGCGCCCGGTCGCGGAGGGCCGCGTGCGCACCGAGACCGACCGCAGCCACGGGATGGTGCGCATCGAGGTGCTGTGCGCCCGCTGCGGCGCGCACCTGGGCCACGTCTTCCCCGACGGCCCCGGCCCCGCCGGCCAGCGCTACTGCATCAACTCGGTCTCGCTCGAGCTGGCGAAGAGGGAGCCGGCGTGAGCGGGCGCTTCGCGGGGCGGGTCGCCTTCGTGAGCGGCGGCGGGACGGGGATCGGCCTCGCCTGCGCCCGCGCGCTCGTGGCGGGCGGGGCGCAGGTGATGATCGCCGGCCGCCGCGAGGAGGTTCTGGCACGCGCCGCCGCGGAACTCGGCCCGCGCGCGGCCTACGCGCGCTGCGACGTCACCGACGACGGGGCCGTCGAGGCCGCCGTCGAAGCGGCCGCGCGCCTGGGCCCCCTGCGCCTGGCCGTGAACGCCGCCGGCACCGGCAACATCGGCAGCGTGCTGAACGGCCCCGCGGCGGACTTCCAGGCGCTCCTCGACACGAACCTGACCGGCGTCTACCGCTGCCTGCGCGCCGAGGCGCGCGCGATGAAGGCGGCCGGGGGCGGCGCGATCGTGAACGTCTCGTCGATCGCGGGCACCCTCACCCACCGCTGGATGAGCGCCTACTGCGCCTCGAAGGCCGGCGTCAACATGCTGACCCGCTGCGCCGCCGACGACCTCGGCGAGCACGGGATCCGCGTCAACGCCGTGATGCCGAGCCTGGTGCCGACGGAGCTCACGGGCCCGCTGGTCGGCAACGGGCAGGTCGTCGAGGAGTACCTGCGCCGGATGCCGGTCGCGCGCCTCGGCACGCCCGAGGACGTGGCCGCACTGGCCGCCTTCCTGCTCTCCGACGAGGCGTCCTGGATCACGGGCCAGGTGATCGGCGTCGACGGCGGGCACACGATCCGCCAGGGCCCGGACCTGCAGCCGCTCTTCGCGCAGCTCCTGCCCGTCGAGCGCTGAAGGCGACCGCGCGCCCGGCCGCCTCAGCCGGCGTCGCGCGCGGCGGCCGCGCGGCGGCCCGCGAGCCTCCCGAAGAAGGTGGCGTCGCCGATCGAGAGCCCGCTCGCGTAGCCGCGGCCCTCGCGCGGCAGCCCGGCGCTGTTGCGCCCCGCGGCGTAGAGGCCGGGGATCTCCTCGCCGTCGGGGGTCAGCACCTCCCCGGTCGCGCGCGTGGCCAGCCCGCCGAGCGTGAAGACGGCGTAGATGGAGGTGGCGGTGCAGCAGTCGACCGCGGCGTAGGGCGGCACCTGCAGCGCCCGCAGCGATGCCGCCGCCTTGTGGAAGAGGGGATCCTCACCGCGGCTCGCGAAGCGGTTGTACTGCTCGATGGTGTGGACGAGCGCGCCCTCGGGCATGGCGAGCGCGCGCTCGAGCGCCTCGAAGCTCTCCTCCACCGCCGCAATCTTGTGGAAGGCCTGGGTGCGCCCGTAGAGCGCGTCGTCGACGATCAGCCAGGCGCGTCCCTTGGCCTCGTGCAGCATCGCGTCCCCGGTGCGGCCGGCGTAGGCGTCCTCGTTGACGAAGCGCTGGCCCTGCGCGTCGACGAGGATCCCCTTGGTGTGCGCGCCGGGCGGGTAGTAGGCGTTCAGCACCAGGCCCTCGTGCATGTTGACCGCGGCGGCGCCGGCACCCTGGCCGAGCCGGATGCCGAGCCCGTCGTCCCCGGGCGACGACGCCTTCCAGTTGCAGGCGAGCAGGCTCGGGGCGTGCGCCGCGACCATCGCCGGGTTCTCGATGAAGCCGCCCGCGCACAGCACGACGCCGCGCCGGGCGCGGACGCGCAGCTCGTCGCCCGCGCGCCGGGCGACGACGCCGACCACGCGGCCGTCCGCACGCTGCACGAGGCGCTCGGCGCGGCAGTCCCCGAGGACCGCGGCGCCGGCCTCGCCGGTGGCGCGCAGGAAGCACTCCATCAGGTAGCCGCCCGCCTCGCCCGGCCGCGCGGGCTTGTGCCCGCGCGGAGCCGGCTTCGCCTGCTCGACGAACGGGTGGACCAGCTCGTTGCCGCTGTAGTAGAGGCCGTCGGCGCCGAAGGGATGGGTCGTCTTCTCGGGCTCGAAGCTCGCCTGGAACTCGACGCCGAGGGCCGACACCCACTCGAAGTGCTCGACGCTGCCCTCGCAGAACAGGCGCACCCGCTCCTCGTCGGCCTGCCTCCCGGCGGCGAGCCGGACGAACTTCGTCATCTCGGCGACCGTGTCCTCGAAGCCGCACGCCTTCTGGATGCGCGTTCCGCCCCCGCAGTAGATCACGCCGGTCGAGAGCGCGGTGGTGCCGCCGCCACGGCTCATGCGCTCGAGCACCAGCGTCTGCGCGCCGGCGCGCGCCGCCTCGATCGCCGCCGACGCGCCCGCGCCGCCGTGGCCTACGACGACCACGTCCGCCTCGTGGCTCCAGCTCGTCACGCTCTCGCTGCGCAGCGCCCGCGTCGAGCCCGAGGACGAGCTCTCCCTGCCGTTCACGACGTCCGTGCCTCCCGAGGGTCCGGCCCGATCGAAGGGCGCCCGAAGCTAGGGGCGGCCCCGGCCGGGTGCAACGACGATCGGCCGCGCAGCGGCGCGATCGCCACGCGGGCGTCGATCCTGCTCGCTGCGCCGGCGCCGTGGCGTGGGTGCCTGCCGCTTCGGTCTTGCCGGGTGCCCGGGCCTCAACCTGGCCGACCCGTCCAGGCGAGCGCCGCGCCGATGCAGGCCGCCGTGATCCCGGCGCCCAGCACCACCTGCACCGGCGTGTGATGGCCGAGCCGCAGCCGCGCCCAGCCGACCAGCGCCACGCCCGCCGCCAGCGGGAGCGCCGCGGCCGGTGCCAGCGAGCCGAGCAGCACCGCGCAGCCGGCGGCCGCGCCGGCGTGGACGCTCACCTTGGTCACGCGGTTGAGGAGCGCGCCGATCGCGTTGGCCACGATGGCGGCCACCAGGCAGGCGACCAGCAGGGCCGGCGCGCCGGCCGCGCGCAGCAGCACGAGCAGCGCGACCAGGCAGGCGCCGCCGAGCGCGTAGAGCGCGCGGCGCTCCTCGCGTACCGTCACGTACCAGTCGCCGTCGCCGCGCCGGAGGCGCTGCGCCACCAGGAGCGCCGCCGGGGGCAGGATCGCCACCGCGACGCAGGCGGCCGTCCAGCCGAGCGCCGCGCGCCAACCCAGGCCGAGCAGGTGCAGCGCGGCGAGCAGCGTCGGCACCGGCACGACGAAGGGATGGAAGACGCGCGAGACCCAGACGGCGAGGCCCTGCACGGCCTCGCGCTCAGTGCGAGCGCATGTGCTGCAGCAGGCCCTGGGTCGGCTGGCCGTCGGCCTGCAGCCCCTGGGCGCGCTGGTACTCCATGATCGCGGTGCGGGTCTTCGGGCCCATCGCGCCGTCGGCGCTCCCGCTCAGGTAGCCGTGCCGGATCAGCTCGCCCTGGACGTCGGCGACCAGGGCGTTGCGCGTCGCGCTGCCGCGCCGCTGCTGGTACAGGTCCGAGGGCCGCGTGGCCTGGATCTGGGCCACCAGGTTGTTCTGCGCGTCCATCAGCGCCGCCGCGATCAGCTTGCCCTCGTCGGTGTTGCCGTAGCCCGACACGCCGGCGATGCCGGCGACGCCGCCGCCCCAGCCGCCGAGCCCGCCGGCGCCGCCGAAGTCGCGCACCTTCGCCGAGCCCTCGGACACCCCGACCTGCACGCCGCTCTGGGCGTCGGTCAGGAAGAGCGTCGTCTGGGCCTCCTTGATGCGCATGCTGCCGAGCGCCGCGCCCGCGAGCGCGCCGGCGCCGCCGCCGAGCAGGCCGCCCACCGCCGAGCCGATCGCGCCGCCGCCGGCGTTCGGGTTCGAGAAGATCACGTTGGGCGTGATCAGGTACTGGGTGGTGACCATCCGGCCGCGGGCGGTCTGGCTGCCCGAGCGCAGCATCCCGCTCTGCCGCAGCATCTCCTCCTGCTCGATGTTGCGCATCGCGGCGCCCCGGTCGACGACCGTGAAGCAGTTCGACTGCGCCATGATGAGCCGCATGAGCGGCAGCGGCGACGAGAGGCCCAGGCTCTGCAGCCCGGTCAGCGCCTCGGGGCTGGCCTCGACGAGCGCGGCGGTTCCGAGCGGCTCCGAGCAGCGCACGAGCTGGTGCGATGCGCCCTGGGCGCCGGCGGAGCCGCCCGAGCCCTGCACCATCGAGCCGCCCTGGCCGAGCTGCGGCGTGCCCTGGCAGGCGGCGAGCGCGAGCGCCGCGCCCGCGGCGAGCGCGGCGTGGGCCCGACGGCGGCCACCCCGCGGCCCGCGGTCCCTCTCCCGTTGCGAGACTCCGTCCAGGGTCGTCGTCGAGCATCCGAGCATGTGTCCCTCCCCTCCTGCGCCGCAGAGCAGGCGCACCCTGCGGCCGGTGTGATACGCGCCCGCCTGCCTGCCCGTCAAGGGGAAGGCCGTGATCGCGATCGCAGGGATCGGCCCGCCAGCCGTTGGACTGGAGGCTCGCGGAGCGGAGGCAGCGCGCTCGCGCTGGGCACCCGCGCAGGCGGACCGGCGGTCAGCGTCCGGGCGGCGGCGGAGGCCGGCGCTGCACCTGGTAGCCGCCGCCGAACTGGGGCACCACCTCCGTGGTGCCGCCGTCGGAGCGCTCGATCACGTAGCCGCCGCCGAAGCGCGGGCGCACGGTGGCGCCGCCGTCGCGGCCCAGCTCCTCGACGACCACCGGCGGCGGCACGTCGTTGCGCTGCTCCTTGCCCTCGAGGTCGACGATCACGCCGGGCTGGGGCCGGCCGGCCTGGCCGTCCCGGATCGGCACGCCCACCACGACGTCCGCGGTCTGGCCCGAGGCGGGCGGCGCCGAGCCGAGCCAGGCGAGCGACGCACAGGCGAGCGACACGCAGGCAAGAGCGGGGGGCACGAGCGGCCTCATGGCGTTCCTCCGGTTCGTCCCGAGGATGCCGGATCCGACCGCGGAGCGGAAGCACCGCCCCGGAGCGGCCGGCAGCGGGCGCGCGCTCCCGGCTCGGAAGCCGTCGCTCGCCGGGGTAGAATCGCGCGGTCGTGCAACGCGGAGGCAGCGAATGGAGCGCCAACGAGCCATCGTGCCCAGGCGGAAGCGCCCCGGCACCCTCTGACACGCCGCTGCGTGCCCCCCGATCCCAGCATCCGCAACGGGACGCCGGAGGACGACGGAGACGTCGCGCGCCTCGTCTACGGGCACCCGTCGCCGGAGGCGAGCGGCCTCGCCGGCGGAGCCGAGCGGGCGACCCAGCTCGGCCTCGCGCTGTTCCGGGCCGGGATCGGTCGGACGCCCGACGACGAGATCTACCTGGCGACGCTCGGCGGCCGGCCGGTCGGGGTGCTGCTCGGGCGCGGCGGCGAAAGCCGCTCCCCGATCTCGTTGCGCGCCGGCGCCGCCCTCTTCCGCAGCGCTCTCCGTCTCTACGCGCCCTGGGAGATCCCCGGGCTGCTGCGCCGGCTCCACCTCCGCTCCCGCCTCGACTTCCCGATCCCGCCCGGCTCCTTCCACGTGGTCGAGCTGCACGTCGACCCGCGACACCGCGGGCGGTCGATCGGCACCGCTCTCCTGCGGCACGCCGAGCGGCGCGCCGGGGAGCTCGGCTACCACCGCCTCGACCTCACCACGGCCACGGCGAACCCGGCCCGCCGGCTCTACGAGCGGCTCGGATTCGAGCCGCTCGGCGAACGCACGGTCCGGGGCTACGAGCGCATCACCGGCTCCCGCGGGCGGGTGTTCCTCGGGAAGGCGCTCGGGGGCGACGGCTCCCGAGCCCCGGGCTGAATGCGCGCCGCTCCAGGGTCCTGTGTCGGAAGTTCGCCGTCGAAGTCTCGAGCCGTCGCGGGCGGCTCGGTGTGCACCGAGATCGAATGCAGGCGAACTTCCGAGACAGGGCACTCGCGCCAGGCGAGCCCGCCGTCACGCCCCCGTCCCGTCGACGCCCTCGATCTGGAGCAGGCGCTCGGCGTGCTCGAGCTGGAAGGTGGTGTGCGCCACCGCGAAGCGCTTTTCTGCGAGGTCGGCGAGGATGTGCAGCGTGCCGTGGGGGTCCGCGTCGGGCGAGACGTCGACGTGGGCCGAGAGCGCGTGGTAGCCGGAGGTGAGCGTCCAGACGTGCAGGTCGTGCACGTCGACGACGCCGGGCACCGCGCGGATCGCCCGCAGCAGCGCGTCCACGTCGACGTGCGCGGGCGTCCCCTCCATCAGGACGTCGAGCGACTCGCGCACGAGCCGCCAGGACGAGACCAGGATCAGGAGCGCGATCGCGATCGCGACGGCCGGGTCCGTCCAGGCCCAGCCGAAGGCGAGGATGGCGCCGGCCGCGGCCAGCGCGCCGAGCGAGCCGAGCAGGTCACCGACGACGTGCCAGAGCGCCGCGCGCACGTTCAGGCTGCCGCTGCCGGTGCGGGCCAGGACGGCGGCCGACGCCACGTTCGCCGCCAGGCCGGCGAGGGCAACCCCGAGCATCAGCCGGCCCTCGACCGCGGGCGGCGCGTCGATCCGGCGCACCGCCTCGATCGCCACCTGCACGGCGACCACCCCGAGCAGGACGCCGTTGGCGAGCGCGGCCAGCACCTCCGCCCGCCGATGGCCGAAGGTCTTCTCGAAGGTCGGGCGGCGCGCCGCCAGGCGCGCCGCGAGCAGCGCGAGAGCCAGGCCGAAGGCGTCGGTCGCCATGTGGGCGGCGTCGGCCAGCAGCGCGAGGCTGCCCGCCAGCCAGCCACCCACCCCCTCGACGGCCAGGAACGCCACCGTGATCGCGAGCGCGAGGCGCAGCGCGCGGCGGTCGGCGTCGCGGGCGGTGCCGCCGGGCTCCGGGGGGCCATGCGCATGCGCGTGGCCGCTCGCGCTCACCGGAACCAGCCCCGCCGCGCCTCCAGCCCTTCCGCAACCAGGCCGCGGATCGCGTCCTTCACGACCTCGACCTTGCGCTCGACCTCGGCGTCCTCCTCGCTCGCGTCGCCCTCGAAGTGGATCGGCGTGCCGAAGTGGATCCGGAACTTGACCGGGAGCGGCAGCATGCTCGCGAGCCCGAGCCACGGGAAGGTCAGCGTGATCGGCGCCACCGGGGCGCCGATCAGGCGGCCCAGCCAGCGCGAGCGCACGAGCCCCGGCGACTGCTCCTCCGCACCGACGATCCCGACCGGGACGATCGGGGTCCCCGTCCCGAGCGCGAGGCGCACGAAGCCGGTGCCGAAGCGCTGGAGCTGGTAGCGGTGGGCATAGGTCTTCACGAAGCCGCGCTCGCCTTCCGGGAAGACCATGATCGCCTCGTCGCGCTCGAGGAGCTGCGCGCAGTTCCCGGGCGTCCCCACGACCGAGCCCATCCGGTGCATGAAGGTCGAGAAGAACGGGATCGTCGGGAGGTAGTACTCGGCCATTCCGCGGACGGCGCGCGGGGGGCGCGCGTCGAGCAGCATGGCCATCGCGAGCATGGCGCCGTCGTAGGCGAAGGTGTTGCCGGCGTGGTTCGCGATCAGCAGGACGCGGCCGGCGGGGACGCGCTCGATGCCCTGCGTCGCGACGCGGAGCCAGTAGCGATAGAGGAGCGCGGCGGGGAGCAGGAGCGATGCCGCGTAGCGCGGCTCGAAGCCGAAGGGGTCCACCCCGTACTCGTTGAGCGTGGCCGGCAGCTCGGCGAAGCGCGCCTCGACCTCGTCCTGGAGCGCGCGCAGCGGCGGCGGCAGCAGCCGCCGCGCGAGGCCCCCGCCCGGGTCGCGCGGCCGCCCGACGGGCACCAGCGCCGCGGCGCGCCGCGCCATCCTGTCGCCTAGTGCAGCTCGGCGCGCAGGAACGCCAGCGTGTCGGACCAGGCGCGCGCGGCGGCCTGCGCGTCGTAGACGTCGGGGCGCGTGTCGTTGAAGAAGGCATGGCCGACGCCGGGGTACACCTCGCAGACCGCCCGCTTGCCGGCCGCGCGCAGGTCCGCCTCGAGCTTGCGCGCCGCCTCGGGCGGCACGAAGGCGTCGTGCTCGGCGAAGACCCCGAGCACGGCGGCCTGGAGCGGCGCCAGGTCGAGCGTCACCTTCGGGTGGATCCCGTAGAAGTCGACGACCGCGCCGATCGCGGGATTGCGGCAAGCCGCGAAGAGCGCGAGCTGGCCGCCCATGCAGAAGCCCACGGCACCCACCTTGGGGCCCTCGGTCCCGGGCTCGTCGCGGAGCGCCTTCACCGCGCCGTCGAGGTCGCGCGCGGCGCGCGGGATCTCGAGGCCCAGCATGAGGCGCCCGGCGGCGTCGGGATCGCCCGTCGATTCGCCGCGGTAGAGATCGGGTGCGAGCGCGACGAAGCCCTCGCGCGCGAAGCGGTCGCAGAGGTCGCGCACGTGGTCGACGAGGCCCCACCACTCCTGGATCACCAGCACGCCGGGGCCGCGGCCCGAGGCCGGCTTCGCGAGATAGCCTCGTGCCCGCTCCGGCTCGCCGCCGCCCGGCCCGCTCGCCGGCCCGCTGGTGAACTGGATCTCGCGCCCGCCCCGCTTCGGCATCCCTCGGCCTCCCGGCGTGAGCGGCGAGAATAACCCGCACGCGAGAGGTACGCTGCCGCGATGTCGCTCGCGCTCGCGCGTCCCACGGCCGACGTGCTCCCCGCCGCCGTCCGGGCGGCGCTCGCCACCCTGCGCGCGGGCGGCCATCGGGCGTTCCTGGTGGGCGGCTGCGTGCGCGACCTCCTGCGCGGCGTCGCGGTCGCCGACTTCGACGTGGCGACCGACGCCGAGCCCGCGCGCGTCCTCGCGTTGTTCCCGCGCGCGATCCCGACGGGAATCCGACACGGCACGGTGATGGTGCCGATCCCGGGCGCGCCCCTCGACGTGACCACCTTCCGCGCCGGCCCCCGCCTCGAGGACGACCTCGCACACCGCGACTTCAGCGTGAACGCGATCGCCTGGGACCCCGCGGCGGAGCTCTGGGTCGATCCCGCCGGCGGCGTCGCGGACCTGGCGGCGGGGCGGCTGCGCGCGGTGGGCGCGGCGCGGGACCGCTTCGCGGAAGACCCCGTGCGGGCGCTGCGGGCCGCGCGCCTCGTGGCCACGCTCGGGCTCGCCCCCGGGCCCGAGCTGCTCCCGGCCATGCGCGAGGCCCGCCCCGGCCTGCGCGGCGTGGCCCGCGAGCGCGTGCGCCGCGAGCTCGAGGAGCTCGTGCTCGCGCCGGGCGCCGCGGCGGGGCTCGAGCTCCTGCGAGCGAGCGGGATCGAGGAGGACCTGGCGCCCGGCGTGCGCCCCGACGCGCCCGCGGTGGTGGCCGCCCTGCCCGCGCAGCTCGAGCTGCGCCTGGCCGGCTGGCTGCGCGGCGCGCGCGCCGAGTCCGTGCTCCTCGCGCTGCGCTTCGGCCTGCGCCGCGCCCGCGCCGTGGCGCGCCTGCTCGCCCGCCATCCGATCGAGCGCCAGCCGCAGCGCAGCGACGCCGACCTGCGCCGGCTCCTCGCACGCGCCGGCGAGGAGGGCGTCGAGGCCCTGCTGGCGCTCCGCCGCGCCGAGCTCGGGGGCCCGTCCGCGGAGCTCGAGGCGCTGGCCGCGCGGATCGCCCGGCTGCGCGGCGCCGGCACGCTCGCGCTCGGACCCCGCGACCTCGCCCTCGACGGCGCCGCGGTGATGGCGCTGCTCGACATCCCGCCCGGCCCGCGGGTCGGCCGGGCGCTCCAACATCTCGCCGAGTGCGTGCTCGAGGACCCCGCCTGCAACACGAGCGAGTTGCTGGCCGAACGGCTGCGCGCGTGGGCCGCCGGCCCGGGGGCGCGCTGAGCGCGCGCGCCGCCGCAGAGGCCCTCAGCGGCCCGCGAGCAGCTTCGCGATCTCGCTCTCGTCGAGGCCCGCCTCGCGCAGGACCTCCCGGGCGTCGGCGTCCGCCGCCGAGCACGGGCGGGCGGCGCCGAGCGGGACGCCCGCGATCGAGAAGGGCGGCGCCAGGGTCTCGAAGGGGCCGTGCGTCCCGTGTTCGAGCGAGCGGAAGTAGCCCATCGCGCGTGCCTGGGGGTCGTCGAGGACCTCCTCCAGGCGCTTCACGGGTGCCCAGATCACCCCCGCCGCGTCGAGCCGGGGCCGCCACTCCTCGAGCGTGTGCCGGGCGAGCTCGGCCTCGAGCTCCGCGATCAGCGCGGGCGCGTTCTGCGCGCGCGTGAAGGGCTCGGCATAGCGCGGGTCGTCGAGCCACTCGGGGCGCCCCACCGCGGCGGCGAGGCGCGGGAAGTAGAAGGTCGGGTCGATCATCACCAGCATGATCCAGCGCCCGCCTGCGACCGGGTAGCTGTTCCAGAGCGGGTTCGCGGCGCGCCTGCGGTCGTGGCGCGGGACCGGCTCGCGGGTCACGAGCGCCATCGCGGTGTCGCAGCCGAGGATGTAGAGCCCCGTCTGGAGCAGCGACACCTCGACGTAGCGGCCCTGCCCGCTCGCGTCGCGCAGGCGCAGCGCGGCCAGGATCGCGATCACGAGGTTCGAGGCCGCCGCGTGGTCGCCGACCCCGGGCCGCAGCATCGAGGGCGGTACCCCCTCGTCGCGCATCAGGTCCATCATGCCGGTGCGCGCCCAGTAGGCGGCGTAGTCGAAGGCGGGCCGATCGGCCTCCTCGCCGCCGCCGCCGTAACCGTTGAGCCCCGCCACGATCAGGCTCGGCTTGCGGGCCAGCAGCGACTCGTGGTCGAGACCGTACTTCCGGCGCCGCGCCGGAAGCAGGTTGGTGGTGACGACGTCGGCGCCGTCGATCACCCGCAGGAGCGCCCCGCGCGCCTCGGGATCGACCAGGTCGAGCACGAGCGAGCGCTTGCCGCGGTTGTCGAGATGGAAGCCGGGGCCTTCGGGGAAGTCGCTCGCGTAGCCGCTGTACTTCGGGCGCCCGCGCCGGTAGATCTCGCCGGCCGGCGGCAGCTCGATCTTGACGACGTCGGCGCCGAGATCCGCGAGCAGCGCGCCCGCGGCCGGCACGGCGACGTAGTGGGCGATCTCGACGACGCGGATCCCCTCGAGCGGCGCCTTCATCTCGTCCTCCAGGCGGGGGTACCCGGGCGAGTATGGCGCGGCAGGGCCCCGGACGGTCGTCCGCGGGCAGGCTGCGCGCGATCTGCCTGCTCGTCCCGGCCCGCCTTCCGCGCCGGACCTGCGGTAGAGTCCGCCCCCGATGCGGACGCGGAACCTCCTCCTCACCCTGGCCGCCAGCGCTCTCGCCTCGGTCGGAGCGCCGGCCGGGGCTGCGCAGGTCGACACGAACGTGGTCACCGTCGACGTCGACGGCGGGACGATCTCGCTCGTCTCGCGCGTCTACGACGAGGCCGAAGGCGACCCGAGCCGCTGGCTCTTCGAGTACGAGCTCAGCGGCGACTGGGATCCCGAGCCCACCGTCACCAACGGGATCTCGTCGCTGAAGCTCTTCTTCGGGGGGCTCCTGGACGACGTCGCCGGCGAAGCAGGGCCGACGGAGTGGGTCCTGGACCTGGAGGTCGCGATCCCGCCCTTCGGCGTGGGCTTCGACCTCCCCGGCCCGGCCTTCGGCGTCGGGTCGAGCGCGAGCGCGCTCTTCTCCTTCACCGTCCCGGCCGGCACCGCGTGGACCGCGCTCGACTCCGGGAGCTTCGTCGCGAGCCACGAGGGCGAGACCCTCGTCGATCCCGTGGCGCTCGTCGACGACGAGGGCGGCTTCGGCCCGCTCGTGCCCGCCCCCGAGCCCTCGGGCCTCGCCCTGGCGCTCGGCGCCATCGCCACCCTGGGAGCCCTGCGTCGCCGCTGAGGGGAGGACGGCCGATCGGCATCACGGTGGTCGTCTACTCGGACTTCCTGTGCCCCTGGTGCTGGAACGCGGCGACCCGGCTCGCCGCCGTCGAGGCCGAGCTCGCGGGCGCGCTCGCGCTCGACTGGCGGAGCTACCTGCTGCGGCCCCGGCCGCGGCCGCGCAGCGCCGCGGCGCTCGAGGCCTTCCGCACCTACACGCAGGGGTGGCGGCGGGTGGCCGAGGACGAGCCGCGCGCGCCCTTCCAGCCCTGGCAGGGCGACGCCGGGCCGCCCACCCACAGCCTGCCCGCGCAGCTCGCCGCCAAGGCGGCGGCCGCGCTCGGCCCGGAGCCGGGGCGGCGCATGCGCGAGCGGCTCTTCCGCGCCTACTTCGCCGAGAGCCGCGACATCAGCGACGAGGCCGTCCTGGCCGCGCTCTGGCGCGAGCTCGGGCTCGACGAGGGTGCGTTCGCGGCGATCGCGGACCCGGCGCTCACCGGGCGCGTCCTCGCCGACCACGAGGAGGCGCAGGCGCTCGGGGCCACCGGCGTCCCCGCCGTCCGGCTCGCCGGCCAGGACTTCGTGCTGGTCGGCGCGCAGCCCGAGGCGGTGTACCGGCGCTGGTTCCGCAAGGCCCTGGCCGCGGCCTGAGGGGCTTGCCGGGAATCGTCGTCCGCGGGGCGCTCGTTCCTGGCAACCCCGTGAGGCCCCGGCGCGGTTCAGGAGCCCGGCGCTGCGAACCTCTCGTGCTCGCCCTTGCGCGCGCGCACGTCCTCGTAGAGCACGACGCCCACCGCCGTCGTGTAGGCGAAGCCCGCTGCCTGCACGAGCCCGATCGCGACCGGAGCGAGCCCCGCGAGCGTGCCGAGCGCGAGCCCCGCGGCGCCGCCGAGGAGCCCCATCAGGAGCCCCACGACGACGTAGACCCCGAACACGCGCAGCACCTGGCCCTCGACGAGCCGGCTCGCGCGGACGAGCGCGCCCGGGCCGGAGCGACCCTCGAGGACCGCCACCTGCGTGAGCAGCGAGAAGCGCAGCATCACCACGAACGGCAGCGCCACCGCGAGCAGGGCGACCGGTACGGCCGCGAAGCCGAGCGGCTCCCAGACGGCGATCACCGCAAAGAGCGGAAGCAGGACGACGAAGGCCACCAGCGCCAGGACGAGATAGGTCCAGGAGAGCGGCAGCGCGAGGCCGAGCCCGCGGCGCAGCGCGCGGCCCGCGTCCGTCTCGCGCCCGTGGTGGTAGTCGCCGCACGCGTCGGTGACGGCGGCGATCACGACCGGCAGCGCCACGATCACGAACGCGAGCAGCCACGCCGCGCCGCCGGCGAACGGCTGCGAGGGATCCTCGGGCAGCACCTCCTCGACGAACGAGACCGGCACGTAGACGAGCGCCGCGAGCCCGACCAGCACCACCCAGTGCCGGCGCACCACGTCGAAGCCCGCGTCGAGGATCTGTCCGAGCGAGCGCGGGGCGGGGCCGGCGGGAACGGGCGGCGGCGCGAACGGCTCCAACGGCGTCCTCCGGAGACAGCGGAGGCGGCAGTGTGCCACAGTCCGCAGAGCGGGAGGGTGCGATGACCACCGTGCGCTACGAGACCGATGGCGCGCTCGCCGTCGTCACGATCGACCGGCCCGGGGTGCGCAACGCCGTCGACCGCGCGACCGCGGCCGCCCTGGCCGACGCCTTCCGGCGTTTCGAGGCCGACAGCGACCTGTTGGCCGCGGTGCTGACCGGCGCCGGCGGAGCCTTCTGCGCGGGCGCCGACCTGAAGGCGGCCGCCGCAGGCCGCGGCAACCGCGTCGCCGAGGACGGCGACGGCCCGATGGGCCCGACCCGCATGCTCCTCTCGAAGCCGGTCGTCGCGGCGATCGAGGGCCCGGCGGTGGCGGGCGGTCTCGAGCTCGCGCTCTGGTGCGACCTGCGGGTGGCCGCGCGCAATGCCGTCCTCGGCGTCTACTGCCGCCGCTTCGGGGTGCCGCTCGTCGACGGCGGCACCGTGCGGCTCCCGCGCATCGCCGGGCTCGGCCACGCGCTCGACCTGATCCTCACCGGGCGCGGCGTCTCGGGCGAGGAGGCGCTGCGCATGGGGCTCGTGAGCCGGCTCGTCGAGCCGGGCGGCGCGCTCGCGGGAGCCCGCGAGCTGGCGGCGCAGCTCACCCGCTTCCCCCAGCACTGCCTGCGCAGCGACCGCCTCTCCGCCTACCAGCAGGCGGGCCTCGACCTGCCGGGCGCGCTGGCCAACGAGACCCGGCTCGGCCTCCAGGTGATCGCCTCGGGCGAGACGCTCGCGGGCGCCGGCCGCTTCGCCGGCGGCGCGGGCCGCCACGGGCGCTTCGAGTGACGGAAGTCCCCGCGCGCCGCCGCCCGGCCCGCTCGCTTCAGGCAAGCCCGGCCAGACACCCCGTGCGCGCCAGGATCGGGTCGAGGGCGCTGCGGTCGGGCACCGCCCGGTAGCGCTCCCGGAGGACCCGCAACGACCTCGCGTGATACTTCTGGGTCTGCTGCGTAAACGGGCGCCCGCCCAGGTCTACCGTGAACTCCGGCTCTCCAGCCTCGAGCGCCCGCGCGTTGGCCGTGGACCAGGGCAGGAAGCGCCCCGCCACCTCCTCGCGCAGGAGCGGCTCGAGGGTCGGCGCGAGCGCTTCCCAGGGCTCGAAGGGGCCCCCGCCCGCAGGGTCCAGCATGCGCTCGACCCAGGCGAGCACGCGCGGGGCGCGCGCGCGCAGGAGCGCTCCCGGCGTGGGGTCGGTCGAGAGCTCGTAGAGCTGCGGCCAGACCCCGAAGTCGGCGAAGGCGGGCCGGCCCCCGAAGAGGTAGGGCCGCGCCGCCAGGTGCGCCTCGAGCAGCGCCACCACGCGTTCGAAGGACGCCTCGATGAGCGGGCGCGTCGCCTCGTTCGAGCCGACGAACGACAGGCGCGGAACCATCCGCCGCTCGATCGCGACCGCCATCTTCGCGACCTCCGCCTCGGGCGCCCCGGGCAGGTTGGCCGCGGCGATCCGCCGGGCGGCGGACTTCTGGTCGGGCTCGTACCACCAGCGATAGTGGAACATCCACTTGTTGCCCCACTCGTCGCCGTACTCCTCGAGGAGCGCCGAGAGGAACGCGCTCGCGGCGCCCGGCGGGTGGATCGAGGGCTCGGGGAAGCGCGCCTCGAGCGCCTCCACGATCGGCGTCGAGTCCTGGAGCGCGCCGCCGTCGGGCGCCAGCACCAGCGGCACCAGGGGCAGCTTCGCGTGCTTCTGGAACTCGGCCATGTTGCCGAGGTGCCGCACCACCCACTCGTGGGGGATCCGCTTGTAGCGGAAGTAGGAGCGGACCTTGACCGAGTAGGGGGACAGCTCGATCCCGAAGATGCGCCAGCCGGAGCTCGGGGAAGGAGTCACGCGCGAGGGCCTCCGGTCGGACGCTACTCCGCCTGGAGGACGCCTGCCTCCTCGAGCGCCCCGATCCGCGCCGCGTCGTAGCCGAGGACCTCGCGCAGCACCTCGGCGTTGTGCTCGCCGCGCCGCGGCGCCGGCCGCCGGGCGCCGGCGGCCGTCTCCGAGAAGCGGTAGGGGAGCCGCACCACGGGCCGGGTGCCGCCGCGCCGGTCGTCGACCGCGACGAGGAGCCCGCGTTCTTCGGCGAAGGCGCCCGTGAGCGCCTCCCGCAGCGAGACGACCGGCGCCGCGGGGATCCGCGCCGAGGCCAGCCGTTCGAGCAGCGCCTCGCGGCCGGGCTGGGCCGCCATCCAGCGCTCGATCGCGGCGTGGCGCAGGCGCGCCTTGGCGGGCACGTCGGCCTCCGGCGGCGCGGGATCGGCGAGGCCGAAGGCGCGCGCGACCACCGCCCACACGTGCTGGGGCGGGCCGGCCACGACGACGTGGCCGTTCGGGCCGGCGTCGTAGGGCGGCGGCTCCTCGCGCACCTCGGGCGGGTCGAGCAGCTCGAAGGGCGTCTCCGGGTAGGTCGCGAGGACGGCGTCGAACATGGCGAGGTCGAGGTGCTGGCCGACGCCGGTCCGCTCGGCCGTGCGCAGCGCCGCGAGCAGGCCGATCGTCGCGTGGAGCGCGGTCGTGAGGTCGGCCCGCGCATCGGGCAGGTTCACGAGGGCAGCGCCGGGGCCTCCCTTGCGGCGCTGGTACTCGATCAGACCGGTCGCGGCGTGCATGGTCGGCGCGAAGGCGCCGTGCTCGCGCAGCGAGGAGTCGCCGCCGTAGCCCGACACCGACACCATCACGGCGCGCGGGTTGGCCTCGTGCACGTCGCGCCAGCCGACCCCGAGGCGGTCGGCGACCCCGGGGCGGAAGTTCTCGATCACCGCGTGGCTCGCGCGCACGAGGTCGAGGGCGACCGCGCGGCCCTCCGGGCGGGTCAGGTCGAGGCACACGTTGCGCTTGCCGAGGTTCGCCCAGGTGTAGAGGCCCGACTGGCCGCGATCGCGCGGGGGCGCGATGCGCCGCGCCAGGTCGCCGGCCGGCGCCTCCACCTTCACGACGTCGGCGCCGAGCTCGGCGAGCAGGCGGCCGCCGTAGGGCCCCGCGAGCACCTGGGCGAGCTCGACCACGCGCAGGTCGGCGAAGGGGGCGGCTCGCACCTACGCGCCCTCTTCGAGCGCCTTCCACGGCGAGCGGTGGCGCAGCCCGAGGTTCAGGATGCGCTGGAGGAGCTGCGGGTAGGCGAGCCCGGACGCCGCCGCCGAGGCCGCGAAGTCCTCCGCGCGGCGCAGGTCCGGATTCGGGTTGGCCTCGATCACGAAGGCGCGGCCGTCCTCGGCGAGGCGCAGGTCCATGCGCGCGTAGCCCGAGAGATGGAGCGCGCGGTAGCTGCGCTTGGCGAGGCGCGCGATCCGCTCGGCCAGGCCCTCGGGCAGGTTCTCGGCCGGGCCCGTTCCGATCCCGGCGCGGAGCTGGTAGTCGGGGTCCCACTTGGCGCGCTGGGTCGCGATCGGGTGGCTGCCGGCCGGCAGCTTGTCGAAGAACAGCTCCCAGACCGGGAAGGTCTGGAGCCGCTCGTTGCCGATCACGCTCACCGTGAGCTCGCGGCCCGGGATGTACTGCTCGCAGATCGCATCGCAGCCGAGCCGGCGATGCACGAAGTCCACCCGCTCGCGCAGCTTCTCCTCGTCGCGCACGATCGAGGCCTGGGCGATCCCGAGCGACGCCTCCTCGTCCACCGACTTCACGATCCGCGGGAAGTCGACGTCCTTCGGCACCCGGACCGGCCGGCCCAGCCGGAACACCTGGAAGCTCGGCGAGGGGATCCGGTGATAGCGCAGGATCTTCTTCGAGAGCGCCTTGTCGCGCGCGAGCAGGAGGCCGCGCGGGTTGCAGCCCGCGTAGGGCACCCGCAGCAGCTCGAGGTAGCTCGCCACGTGCGCCTGGTACACCGCGATGTCCTGGAACTCCATCAGCAGGTGGAAGACGACGTGCGGCTGGAAGCCCTCCACGTGCTGGCGGATCGGCGAGAGGTCGTGCGAGACGCCCACGATCTGCACCTCGTGGCCGAGCTCGCGCAGGCCCTGGGCGACGTCGAACTCCTTCTGCACGGCCTGCGCGTCCTTCTCCGAGAGACCGCGCAGCGAGTCCGGCGGGACCAGGTCCTCGTGGGTCAGGACGAGCACGCGCAGCCGCTTCATCGCAGGTACTCCCGCCGCCCCCGGCGCAGCACGCGCTCCCAGCGCACGTGCCTGCGGCGATAGTGCTGGCGGAGGGTATGGCGCAGGTCCGGCAGCGGATCCAACCGCTCGCGGGTGCGCACGAGCGGGCGGCGATCGCCGAGCTCGCGCACCAGCTCGTCGACGTAGCGGAGCTTGCGCAGCGCCGGCCAGCCCCGATAGCGCGAGCGCCAGCGCGAGCCGGGGCGCGCCCACACCGCGAAGGTCTCGGCCCAGTCCTCACCCGGATGGCTCTGCGCGTACCAGTAGTCGAGATTCACGACGAAGTGTCGGCTGCCCGGCTTGGGCACGTAGCTCGCCCGGTAGGGCTGGCTGAAGCGGCCGAAGCTCTCGCGCCAGTCGCGCCGCTGGTGGATCCGGTAGGCGTTGTCGAAGGCGTGGGCGGCCTCGTGGCGCATGAGCCGCAGGCAGCCCTCGCGCGAGGCGCCTTCCGCCTCGCCGACCTGCCAGCGCTCGAGCCGGACCAGCCGCTGGTGCGCCAGGAAGAAGGGCACCGCGAAGCCGGTCGAGCCGTGGGGCGTGAACCAGCTCGTGGAGAGCCAGGCGTAGGGCCGGAAGCGCCGCACGCCGGCCCGCTCGAGCTCGGCGTACAGGCGCCGCAGGCGGTCCTCGACGTCGGTGCCCTCGATGCGCAGCTCGAGGTCGCACAGCCGGACGTCGAGCAGCTCCTCGTCGGGCAGCGCCACCCACCAGGGCTCCTTCCTCGCGGCCGCCATGGCCTCCTCTCGCGCCGCTGCGGCGCCGGGGAGGCGCGCGGGCGCAGGAGTCTACCCGGGCCGGCGCGCGGCGGTTAGTCTCGCGGCCCGCCGCCAGGGAGGGCCCGCATGCGCGACAAGGACTCCGAGCCCGGCTCGATCTCGTTCGCCCCGATCCACCCCCGGATCAGCGAGCGCCTGCTCGAGGCCCGCACGATCCTGATCCACGGCGAGATCTCCTCGAAGCTCGCGCAGGCCGTCACGGCGCAACTGCTCGCGATGGCCGCGGACTCGGACGCCGACATCACGATGTTCGTGCACTCCGAGGGCGGCCACGTCGAGGCCGGCGACACGATCCACGACATGATCCGCTTCGTGAAGCCGCGCGTGCGCATGATCGGGACCGGCTGGGTGGCGAGCGCCGGCGTGCACATCTACCTCGCGGTCCCGAAGGCCGACCGCTATGCGCTCCCCAACACCCGCTTCATGATCCACCAGCCGATGGGTGGAGGACACGGTCGCGCGTCGGACATCCGGATCGAGGCCGAGGAGCTCCTGCGCACCCGCGCGCGCATCGACAAGACCATCGCCGAGGCCACCGGCCAGCCGCTCGAGAAGGTCGCGCAGGACACCGACCGGAACTTCTGGATGGGCCCCGAGGAGGCGCAGGCCTACGGGATCGTCGGCAAGGTGATCCGGAGCGCCGCAGAGCTCTGAAGCCCTCCCAGCGGCCGGGTGCGCGTCTCGAGCACGGAAGCCGGCCCCCGGCGGCCCGCGCGCCCCGCATTCCCTGCTCCGGCCGGGGCCGGCGCGGACGGCGGCGGCGCTCGGCTAGCATGGGCGCCCTGGGCCGAGGGGACCTGCGCGTGCACCGCAAACCGCTGCTCGAGCTGCTCGACCGCTACGAGGCGTGGCATCCCGGCGAGGGAGCCTGCGTCGCGCGCGTACGCGCACTGGTCCACGCGCACCCCGACTGCTTCGAGCGCCGCTGCGTCCCGGGCCACGTGACCGGCTCCGCATTCGTGGCGTCCGCCGACCTCGCGCGCGTGCTGCTCGTGCACCACCGCAAGCTCGACCGCTGGCTCCAGCCCGGCGGCCACGCCGACGGCGAGAGCGACGTGGCGCAGGTGGCGCTGCGCGAGGCTACGGAGGAGACCGGCCTCGCCGGGCTCCGATTCCTGGGCCCGGACGGCACGCCTGCTGCTCACGAGGCCCCCGCGCCCTTCGACCTCGACGTGCACGAGATCCCGGCGCGGCCCGGCGAGCCCGCGCACGACCACCACGACGTGCGCTTCCTGCTGGTTGCGGCGCCGGGCGCCGAGGAGGCCCGCGCGAGCGCCGAGTCGCACGCGGTCCGCTGGTTCCCGATCGAGGCGCTCGGCGCGCTCGGGGTCGACGAGGGCGTGCTGCGCATGGCGCGCAAGCTGCGCGCGCTCCCGAGCGCCCGGGGAACGCGCTAGCCGTGGCGTACTACGAGTGGTGGTGCCCGCGCTGCCAGGTCACGCATCCGCCCGGGCGCAAGCAGTGCGTGCACTGCGGAGGGCGCGTGCAGCCGAGCCGCGAGGGCGCCAGCGCCTTCGACCCGCGCGCGGCGGCCGGGGCGCGGCTCGACCCGAGCGCGGGGGCCGGGGAGGAGCGCGCCGGCACGCCGGCGGACGAGGCACCCGAGGCACGCCGCGTGCGGGGCGTGCGGATCGCCACGACGGCGGCGTGGGTCCTGCTGGCGATCCTCGCCACGATCCTGCGGATGTGCCAGGAGCCGCAGTGAGCACACGGCGGCTGCGGGTCGTCTCCTGGAACGTGAACGGCCTGCGCGCCTGCGCGCGCAAGGGCTTCGCAGACTGGCTGCACGCGGAGCGCGCCGAGGTGGTCGGGCTCCAGGAAGTGCGCGCGCTGCCCGCGGAGGTGGAGCCGGCCCTGCACGCGGGCTGGCAGGTCGAGTGGGCGCCCGCCGAACGGCGCGGCTACAGCGGCGTCGCGCTCTGGAGCCGCCGGAAGCCCGACGCCGTGGCGCACGGGCTCGGCGTGCCGCGCTTCGACGTCGAGGGGCGCTTCGTCCTGGCGCGCTTCGGCCGGCTGGTCGTCGCGAACGGGTACTTCCCGAAGGGCAGCGGCGCGCTGCGCGACAACGCGCGCGTTCCCTACAAGCTCGCCTTCTACCACGCCGTCTTCGAGCGCCTCGCGCGGCTACGGCGCGCCGGCTGGCGCGTGCTCGCGCTCGGCGACCTCAACACCGCACACCGCGAGATCGACCTCGCGCACCCGCGCGCGAACCGGCGGACCAGCGGCTTCCTCCCCGAGGAGCGCGCCGAGCTCGACCGCTGGATTCGCGCCGGCTGGGTCGACTGCTTCCGCGCCTTCCATCCCGAGCCCGGCCACTACACCTGGTGGAGCCAGCGCCACGCCCTCCGCAACGGCGGCGCGCGGGCCCGGAACGTCGGCTGGCGGATCGACTACGTGCTGGCCTCGCCCGCCGCGATGCGCTTCGTGCGCGCCGCCTTCCATCGGCCCGGCGTGCTCGGCTCCGACCACTGCCCGGTCGGCGTGGACCTCGACCCGGCGGTGCTCGGGTGAGCCGGGCGGCGCTGCCGGCACCGCGGGCGGCGCGCGAGCCCCGGCTCGGTCCCCTGCGCAAGAGCGTCTACGGCCTCGGCGACTTCACGGTCAACACCTCGCTGGCCGCGCTCGGGCTCCTCTACGCCTCCTACTTCCTGACCCAGGTCGCCGACCTGCGCCCGGCGCTGGCGGGCCTGGTGCCCCTGATCGGGCGCACGGTCGACGCCTTCGCCGATCCGCTGATGGGCCGGCTCTCGGACCGGACGCGCTGGCGGATCGGCCGGCGCCGGCCCTACTTCCTGCTCGGCGCGATCCCCTACGGCGCGAGCTTCGCCCTGATGTGGGTCGACGCGCCGATCGACGGCATGGCGGGCCGCTTCGCCTACTACGCCACGGTCTATCTCCTGCACGCGCTCTCGATGACCGTCCTCTCGGTCCCGTACCTGGCGATCCTGCCCGAGATGGCACTCGACTACGACGCGCGCACCTCGCTCAACACCTACCGGACGGTGGGCGCGCTGCTCGGCGTCTTCGCGGCCGTGTCGATCCGGCCCGTGGCGGAGCTCTTCGGGGGCGGCCGCGAGGGCTTCGCGCTGGCCGGCGCCAGCTTCGGCGTGCTGCTGGCCCTGCCCTGGGTGGCGGTGTACCTCACGACCTTCGAGCGGCCCGCCTTCCAGGAGCGCCCGGCCGAGCAGCCCTTCGGCGAGGGCCTGCGCGCAGCCTTCGGCCACCGCAGCTTCAACCAGCTGACGGCGGTCTACATCATGGGCCGCATCGCGATGGACCTGGCGGGCGCGCTCCTGATCCTCCACGTCACCTTCTGGCTCGGCCGCTCCCGCGACTTCGAGCCCGCCATGACGCTCTTCCTGGCCGCGGCGGTGGTCGCCCTGCCCGGCTGGCTGTGGCTCGCGCGGGGCCGCGACAAGGCGCAGGTCTTCGCGATCGGCTCGCTCTGGTGGGCCGCGACGAGCCTCGTGCTGGCCTTCGTCGAGCCGGAGACCCCCCGGTGGCTCCTGCTGGCGTGGATGCCGGTGATCGGCCTCGGCTACGCGGCGGTGGACGTGATGCCCTGGTCGATGCTCGGCGAGGTGATCGACGAGGACGACGTGCGGGTCGGCGAGCGCCGCGAGGGCCTCTACAACGGCATCTTCACCTTCCTGCGCAAGCTCGGCGGCGCGCTCGGGGTGGCGCTCGTGATGGGGCTCCTCGACGTGCTCGGCTTCGCGCCCGGCCAGGCCGAGCAGAGCGAGACCGCGCGCCAGGCGATCCGCTGGATGACGGCGCTCGCGCCGCCGTTCTTCCTCGTGATCGGCGTGTGGCTGCTGCGCGGCTATCCGCTCACCCGTGAGCGGCACGCCGAGATCCTGCGCGAGATCGCGCGCCGCGAGGCCACGCGGGGAGCGGCTAGGACGGCAGGCCCTGGCTCGCGCGCCCGATGAGCCACTCCTGGGCGCGCACGCCCGGCCCGCGGGCGGCGCGGCGGTAGCGCCCGTCGGGGCCGAGCTCGCGCGCCTTCACGTCGTCGCGCTGGTAGAGCGCCAGGATCTCCTCGAGCCGCTGGACGAGCGCGGGGGCTCGCACCCGGCACATCACCTCGACACGACCCGAGAGGTTGCGCGGCATCCAGTCGGCGCTCCCGATCCACAGCTCCGGCCGGCCGTCGTTCTCGAAACGCACGGCGCGCGTGTGCTCGAGGAAGCGGTCCACGATCGAGCGCACCCGGATCCGCTCGGAGAGGCCGGGCACGCCCGGGCGCAGCGCGCAGATGCCGCGCACGACGAGGTCGATCCCGACGCCGGCGCGCGAGGCCTCGTAGAGAGCAAGGATCAGCTCCTCGTCCTGGATCGCGTTGAGCTTCGCGACGATCCCGGAGGGCCGGCCTGCGCGCGCGTGCGCAGTCTCGCGCCGGATCCGCTCGAGCAGCCCCGAGCGGAGGTTGAAGGGCGCCACCAGCAGGTGTTGCCAGCGTTCGCGGCTCGAGAGGCTGGTCAGCAGGTTGAAGACGCTCGCGACCTCGCCGGTCACGTCGGGGTCGGCGGTGAAGAGCCCGAAGTCCGTGTACTGGCGGGCGGTGGTGTGGTTGTAGTTGCCGGTGCCGATGTGTGCGTAGCGGCGGAGGCCGTCCTCGTCGCGGCGCACCACCAGCATCAGCTTGCAGTGCGTCTTCAGGCCCACCAGGCCGTACACGATCTGGACGCCGGCCTCCTCCATGCGCCGCGCCCAGCGGATGTTCTTCTCCTCGTCGAAGCGCGCCTTCAGCTCCACCAGCGCGGTCACCTGCTTGCCGCGCTCGGCGGCCGCCAGCAGCGCGCGCCCGATCGGCGAGTCCTCGCTGGTCCGGTAGAGCGTCTGCTTGATGGCCAGCACGCGCGGATCGAGCGCCGCCTGCTCGAGGAACTCGACCACGCTGTCGAAGGAGTCGAAGGGGTGGTGGAGCAGGACGTCGCCGGAGCGGATCACCGGGAAGAGCTTGGCCGGGTCGCGCAGCGCGACGTGCACGGGCGCCACGAAGCGCGGCGCCGAGAGCCGCTCGCTCTTCTCGAGCTCGACGAGCTGCAGCAGGCGCGAGAGGTTCACCGGCCCCTGGCACTCGAAGAGCTCGCCCGGCCCGAGCTCGAACACCTCCAGCAGCTCCTGGCGCAGGCGCTCCCCGACCGGGCCCCGGACCTCGAGCCGCACCGGGTCGCCGCGCCGCCGGCGGCGCAGCTCCTGCTCGATCGCGGTGAGCAGGTTCTCGACCTCCTCCTCGTCCACGTAGAGGTTGCTGTTGCGGGTCACCCGGAAGGCGGTGTGGTCGAGGATCGTGGCGCCCGCGAAGAGCTCGGCGAGCTGCCAGCGGACGGTGTCGGCGAGGAAGACGTAGGTGCGCGGGCCGCCGCCCGGCACGCGGAAGATGCGCGGGAGCACCTGCGGGACCTGGACCACGGCGAGCCGTACGGGCTCCTCGGGGTCCTCGGTGTCGAGCAGCGCCGCGATGCTGAGGCTGCCGCTGCCGACGAAGGGGAACGGGTGGGTGGGGTCGACCGCGATCGGGGTCAGCACCGGGAAGATCTCGCGCTGGAAGTGCGCGCGCAGCCAGGCCTGCCGTTCACCGTCGAGCTGCTCGGGGTGCGCCACGACGATGCCCTCCTTCTCGAGGGCCGGGCGGACTTCGTCGTTCCAGCACGTGTAGAAGGCGGCGACCCCCTCGCGGACCCGGGCGTCGATCGCCTCGAGCTGCTCGGCGGCGGTCATGCCGTCGGGGCCGCTCTTGCCGATGCCGGCCTCCTCCTGCTGGCGCAGGCCGGCCACGCGGATCTCGTAGAACTCGAGCAGGTTCGCGTCGAAGATCGCGAGGAACTTGACCCGCTCCAGCAGCGGGTTGGCCGGGTCACGGGCCTCCTCGAGCACGCGCTCGTTGAACGCGAGCCAGGACAGCTCGCGGTTGACGAACCAGTCGGGGTGCTCGCCGTCGCCGGGGGGCATGCCGGGAGGATCGGCTACCCGTGCGAACGAGCCAAGTCGGCCGGCCGCGGCCCGCGGGGCTTCGCTAGCATGCGCGCCCATGGCCCCGCCCCCTCGGATGCTCCTTCTCGCGCTGCTCCCGCTGGCGTCCGCCCTCGCGTGCGAACAGGACCCCTTCGGCCCGGGCGAGCTCTCCCCGGCGGACGCCGCCGCCTACGAGGCGCGCATCGACGCGTTCCTGGACTTCGCGACCGCGGCGATCCACACCACGAGCCAGACCTCGGCGATCGCGCACATGGAGCGCGAGGCGCGCGAACCGATGGGCGTCATGATGCCGGGCACCTGGGGCCCGGACGCGTGGGACGCCGACTTCGCCCGCATCGCGGCGATGGAGGACACCACCGACTTCACCCTGCTCTACATGCTGAACGCCTACCTCGGCTACCACCCGAACCCGGCCGTGGCGCCCGAGCTCTGGCAGAAGACCGCCGACGCCTTCCTCTCCTTCAAGTTCTGGTACACCGATCCCCAGCCCGAAGGGATCGTCGACGACAAGTGGTACTGGTCCGAGAACCACCAGATCATCTTCCACACGCTCGAGTACCTGATCGGCCAGGAGTTCCCGGAGGCAACCTTCACGATCACCGGCTGGACCGGCGCGCAGCATCGCGAGCGGGCCGCCGCCTGGATCCGCCGCTGGCTCGACCACAAGGCGCGCTTCGGCTTCGACGAGTGGCACTCGAACGTCTACTACCAGAAGGACGTGACGCCGCTGCTCACCCTCGTCGAGTTCGCGGACGACCCGGAGATCGCGACCGGCGCTGCGATCCTGCTCGACCGCGTCCTGCTCGACATCGCACTCCACAGCTTCCGCGGCGCGTTCGGGGCCACCCACGGGCGCTCCTACAAGAAGGACAAGATGACGGCGCTCGACGAGGACACCTTCGGCCTCGCCAAGCTGCTCTTCGACCAGACCGAGTACCCCTACCCTGCCGCCACCGATGCCGGCGCGGTGCTGCTGGCACGAGCCAAGAAGTACCGGCTGCCCCAGCTCGTCCTCGACGTGGCGCGCAGCCAGGCCTCCTTCGCCGACCGCGAGCGCATGGGAATCGCGCTCGACGAGGATGCCCCACTGGTCCCCGACGGAGAGGGCGGCTACGTCGTCCCGCCGGGCCCCTACGGCTTCGACTTCAGCGAGGAGTACATCCACGTCTGGTGGGCGATGAGCGCGCTGATCACCTGGCCGGTGATCCCGAAGCTCTTCGACGTCGCCGATCGCTACGACCTCTGGGAGAGCGAGCTGTTCCTGCCCTACGCCGCCCTGAAGGCGGGCTTCCCGGACGCGGCGACGGCGATGCCGATCGCCCAGCTCCTCGCGGCCTCGATCTCGGGCGGCCTGAACGAGCAGGTGAACACCTACACCTGGCGCACGCCCGACTACATGCTCTCGTCCGCCCAGGACTACCGGAAGGGCTACCGGGGCTTCCAGTACCACTCCTGGCAGCTCACCTTCGACGCCAACGCCCAGATCTTCACGACCCATCCGGGGCACGCCCCGCGGCACGACACCTCCTGGGGCGACGACGGGGAGCCCGGCGACTGGACCGGCACCGCCTCGCAGCCGCGGTCGGCGCAACACGAGAACGTGGCGATCCACCTGTACGCGCCGCAGTACCAGCCGCTGGCGTTCCCGCCGGCCGACGCGATCACCCGCTACGAGCCCTACACCCACGCCTACCTGCCGCAGGACCACTTCGACGAGGTCGTGCGCGACGGCCACTGGACCTTCGCGCGCTTCCGCGACGGCTACGTCGGCCTCTACTCGTGGCGGCTCGCCGAGTTCGTCGATCACGGGCCCGAGGTACCGAACGACGGGATGACCCTCCCGTGGGACCTCGTGGCCTCGGGTGGGCCGGACAACGTGTGGATCGTCGAGTGCGGGCGCGCGGCGGACTGGGGCTCGTTCCAGGCCTTCCGCGACGCGCTGCGTGCAGCGCCCGTGACGGTGACCGCGGCGACCACCGGCCTGCCCGCGGGCACGTTGCCGCCCTTCTTCACGGTCTCCTACGGCTCCCCCAGCCAGGGCACGGTCGAGTTCGCCTGGACGGGCCCGCTCGTCGTCGCCGGCAGCGAGGTGCCGATCACGGGCTACCCGCGCATGGACAACCCCTGGGTGCAGATCCCGTTCGAGGAGCGCAACGCGTTCTTCCTCGACGCCGAGACCGGGAGCGGCCTCCTGCATTTCCTCGGGAACGACCAGGTCGAGGGTGCGGTGCGCACGCCCTTCCGCGTGCAGTGAGCGGCGGCCGGCCGGTGGCGGCGCGGCCGACCGTGGTGCTGGCGATGGCCCCGGCCCTCACGCCCGAGCTGTTCTCGTCGGCCCTGCGCGCGCGCCTCGCCACGCTGGCGGAGGTGCCCGACCCCGAGCCGCTCCAGCGCTTCGACGACGAGCGCGCCGGGCGTCTGCTGGCGTGTGCCGACGTGCTGCTGACCGGCTGGGGCTGCCCGTCCGTCGGCGCCGGCGTGCTGGCCCGCGCGCCGCGCCTGCGCGCGATCCTCCACGCGGCTGGGACCGTGAAGGGACACCTGGGCGAGGCCGTGTGGGAGCGCGGAATCCGGGTGTCGTCGGCCGCCGCGGCCAACGCCGTGCCGGTCGCCGAGTTCACGGTCGCGGCGATCCTGCTGGCGAGCAAGCGCGCCTTCCGCCTGCAGCGGCTCTATCGCGAGGTGCGCGCGCTGCGCCTGTGGCCGCGCGAGGTGCCGGGGCCGCTCGGCAGCCTCGGCCGCACGGTCGGGATCGTGGGCGCGTCGCGGATCGGCCGCCTCGTGCTCGAGCGGCTGCGCCCCTTCGACTTCGCGCGGCTCGTCCACGACCCCTTGCTGGTGCCAGGCGAGGCCCACACGCTCGGCGCCGAGCCGCTCGCGCTCGACGAGCTGCTCGCGCGCGCCGACGTCGTGAGCCTCCACGCGCCGCTCCTGCCCGAGACGCGCGGACTCCTCGACCGCCGCCGCCTCGCCCTGCTGCGCGACGGCGCGGTGCTCGTCAACACCGCCCGCGGCGGCCTCGTCGACCCGGCCGCGCTCGCCGACGAGCTCGTGAGCGGCCGCCTCGACGCGGTGCTCGACGTGACGGACCCCGAGATCCTGCCCGCCGACTCCCCGCTCTACGACCTGCCGAACGTGTTCCTGACCCCGCACGTCGCGGGCGCGATGGGCGCCGAGACCCAGCGGCTCGCGGCGCTCGCACTCGACGAGCTCGAGCGGCTGGTGCGCGGCGAGCCGCTCGCGCACGAAGTCCGGCGCGAGGACCTCGCGCACGTCGCCTGAGGGCGTCGCGATCGCTGGCCGGATGCGGGTCAGCCGTTTCGGGCGACCGCGACGAAGCCGCTGCTCCAGCGTGCGAGCGGGCTCGCGCACCACAGCCGATCGGCCCACGCCGCAGCGCGCAACGGCCAGGCCGGCCCTCGCGCCAGCAGGTAGCAGGCGGGGATCAGCGCCAGGTCGACGTGGCGGATCGCAGCGGCGCCGAAGCCGGCGGCGCGCAGCGCGCCACGCAGCTGCTCGGGATCGAGCTCGCGTTCGTCGGGCGTGTGGAAGGCGTCGTAGCGCCGGCCGAGCAGGACCCGTCCCGCGGCGCGCAGCGCGCCGTGCACGTTGGGATCCTGCGAGAAGAACAGCCCCCGCGGCGCCAGGTGCTCGCGACAGGAGCGGAGGAACCCGTCCAGCTCGGGCTCGGGGACGTGGTGCAGGAACGCCAGGCACACGATCGTGTCGAATGGATCCTGCCAGGCCAGGTCGCGGAACGAGGTGCAGCGGAAGGAGGCGTTGGCGACGCCCTGGCGCGCCCGCTCCCGCTCGGCAGCGGCGATCGCAGCCGGCGAGAGGTCCACGCCCAGCACCGAGGTGGCGTGGCGCGCGAGCAGGAGCTCGAAGGCCCCGTCCCCGCAGCCGATCGAGAGCACGCGACCCGGACCGTGGTCGCCGAGCTCGTCGAGCAGGACGCGCAGGTCGCGCTCCATCCGCAGCTTCCACCCATCGGGGTGGTAGGAAACACCTTCGTAGTGCCGGTCGAAGAACCCCCGCTCCCGGTCCTCGCGATCACGCGCCGTCATGGCAGCCCCGTCATGCCGATCCCCCACGCTGGACCTCCCGGTGATCCTGGCGATCCTCCGGCTGGCGGGAAGCGACCGCTACCGGCGGCGCGGTACGATGGCGACGGCCAGGGTATCATGCCGCCCCCGATGGCAGGATGAGACGGCGCCGGTGTCGACCAGAGCGGAACGATCGCACGTCGAGGTCTCGTTCGTCATGCCCTGCCTGAACGAGGCGGACACGCTCGAGCGCTGCGTCGCCGAGGTGCGCGCCTGCATCGAAGCGCACCAGCTCGACGCCGAGATCATCGTCGCGGACAACGGCTCCAGCGACGGCTCGCGGGAGCTCGCGGAACGGCTCGGCGCACGGGTGGTCGCGGTGCCCGAGCGTGGCTACGGCAGCGCCCTGATGGGCGGCTTCGACGCCGCCCGCGGGCGCTTCCTCGTGATGGGCGACGCCGACCTCTCCTACGACTTCCGCGAGGCGTACCGGCTGATCGAGCGGCTGCGCAACGGCGCCGACCTCGTGATGGGCTCGCGCTTTCGGGGTCGGATCGAGCCGGGAGCGATGCCATGGCTGCACCGCTACCTCGGCAACCCGGTGCTCTCGTGGCTCGAACGGCGGCTCTTCCGCGCACCCACATCGGACTTCCACTGCGGGCTGCGTGCGCTCACGGCCGACGCCTACCGGGCGATGGAGCTGCGCACGAGCGGCATGGAGTTCGCGAGCGAGATCGTGGTGAAGGCGGCGGTGCGAAGGATGCGCATCGACGAGGTGCCGGTGACCCTCCGGCCCGACGGCCGCTCGCGCGCGCCCCACCTGCGACGCTGGCGCGACGGCTGGCGCCACCTGCGCTTCCTGCTCACGCTCTCACCACGCTGGACCCTGCTGGTCCCGGGCGTCGTGCTGGCGGGCCTGGGCGCGCTGCTGATGGGCCTCGTGCTCTTCGGACCGCGGACCGTGCGCGCGGTGACCCTCGACGTGCACACGCTGGTCATCGGCAGCCTGCTGGTCCTGGTCGGCTACGGAGCCGCCACGACGGCGCTGGCGATGCGAATCTACGCGCTGGTCGAGGAGCTCGGCGCGCCTGCTCCGCGCCTCGAGCGGTCGTTCTCGGTGTTCACGCTGGAGCGCGGGCTGCTCGCAGGGGCGGCGCTCACGGTGGTGGGCGTCGCGCTCATCGGAGTCCAGGCGTGGTCGTGGTGGCTCACCGGCTTCGGGCCCCTCGACGTCTCCCAGACGATGCGGCCGACCGTGCTGGGCGCCACCCTCGCCGCGGTCGGCATCCAGACCGTCCTCGTCTCGTTCGTCTACAGCATGCTCGGGATTCCGCGACGGCGTGGCGTCCCGCGCCGATGAAGCCGCTCGACCGCCTGCTCCAGCGCTGGCGCGCGCGGGTAGCCGGCGCCTGCGTGCCGCCGGGGGCGCGCCTGCTCGACGTAGGCTGCGCAGACGGCGTCCTGCTGCGCCGGCTCTCGCCGACCCTGCGACGCGCGCTCGGCGTCGATCCCGAAGCCACTCCCGCCCAGGGCCGCGTGGAGATCCTGCGCGGGACCTTCCCGGGCGAGCCGCGCCTTCCGGCCGGCGACTTCGACTGCGTGACGCTGCTCGCCGTGCTCGAGCACGTCGCCGACCCCGACGCGCTCGCGCGCGAGTGTCACCGTGTCCTGGTGCCCGGCGGGCGTGTCGTCCTGACCGTGCCCCATCCGGTCGTGGACCGGATCCTCGAGATCCTGCTCCGGCTCCGCTGGATCGACGGGATGGAGACCGGGCAGCATCACGGCTTCGACGCTTCGACGACGAGCAGCGTGTTCGAGCGGGCCGGCTTCCGGACGATTGCCGACCGGCGCTTCCAGCTCGGCTTGAACTGGCTGTTCGTCTTCGAGCGCCCGTAAGCCAGCGATGCCGGCCGGTTCCGCCCGACCCGCGAGCTCGCCAGGGCCCCTCCCGTGGTACCCGGACCGGGGCCGCTGCTCGCGAGCGGGCCGACGAGAGGGGTCCCGGCTAGGATGCGCTGCCCATGAAGCGCCTTTCGGGCGTCACGACCCTGCTGGCCATCTTCGCGCTCGCCCTCCTCGCCCGCTCGTTCGGCAGCGCGATCGCCTTCTGCGACGACGGCGGCGTGGTCTTCACCGGCGGTGACCCGTGGTATCTCCTGCGCCGTCACTCTTCAGCTTCGCCCACTTCCCGGACTACCTGCGCTTCGACCCCAGCCTCGCCAACCCGCACGGCGCGCCCGTACCGTGGCCGCCGCTCTGGGATCTCGCGCTCGCCGCTGCCGGTCACCTGGCCGGGGGAACGCATCGGCGCTTCGAGCTCGCGGCCGCCTGGCTGCCGGTCCTCACCGGTGCGGCCGCCGTGTTTCCGGTCCACGCCCTTGGCCGCCGCTCCGGGTGCCCTACCCGACCGGGGGGAGGGCTCCGTGCGCGCGGTGGGCCACCATCGTGTCCACCTCGGCGACCGCACCGTCGAGGTCGACGTGAGCAACGCGCAGGTGCGATCGGGTGCGCACGTGCCTGTGGACTCCGGTGAGGAGGCGAGATGACCGGCCGGCGATCGCAGAGCCAAGGTGGAACGGACGCGTGCGGCGCGACCCGGCCGCGCCGGCCGCTCGCCCTGTGCTCGATCTCCGCCCTCGACCGCCCGCTCGCGGCGGCTGCCTCGCTCGCCGCCGCACAGGGCCTCGACGGCCTCGAGATCACGGCGCGGCCGCCGCACCTCGATGCCTCGGCTCCGGACGCGGTGATCCGCGAGGCCGGGCGGGCGGTACGCGAAGCCGGCGTAGCCGTGACGGCCTACGGCTCGTATCTCGGCCAAGGCGCGGGTCCCCGGAACCCGGGTGCGGGCGCTCCTCCCGTTCGCGGTGTCGCGGCGGCCGTCCGCGAGGCGCGGATCGCCGCGCTGCTCGGCGCGCCGCTCCTGCGGGTCTGGGCCGATTGCATCGCGAGTGCGCCGGACGCCGGCTTCGCCGAGGTGGTCGCGACGCTGCGCGCGGCCTGCGACGCCGCGGCCGACGCCGGCGTGACGGTCGTCGTCGAGCGCCACGTCGGCTCCTTTGCCGACACGCCCGAGCGCATCGACGCGCTCCTCGAGGCCGTGGCGCGGCCCAACCTCGCGCTCAACTACCAGGTGCTCGACGGGCTGCCGCAGCGCCTTGCCGCACAGCAGCCCGAGGACGCGCGTCGCCTGGTGGCGCGCGCCCGCTACTTCCACCTCAAGAACACGCGGCCCGCCGCGGACGGCGCCGGCCCGATGCCGCCGGGCGGCTCGCTCGCGAGCGGAGTCCTCGACTACCGCGCGATCCTGGCCGCCGCCTTCGCCGCCGGCTATGCAGGCCCGCTCACCATCGAGTTCCTGTCCTTCGAGCCGAGACCCGTCGAGGACAAGCTGGCGGAGGACGTGGCGTGGCTGCGCGGCGTGCTGGCGGAGCTGGGCGCGGGAGGCGGGTGACGTGAGCCCGGAGCGCTTTCCGCGGATCGCCTCGCTGCGCGAGCCCGCTGCGCTGCGCGCGCGGCTCGCCGCGCTCGGCCTCGAGCTGCCCTGCGACGACGCGCTCGAGACGGGCCCCGCCTCCCCGCTCGGGCGCGCGCTCGCGCTCGGGAGCGGCCTGGTGGCAGCGAACCGCTTCGTCGTGCAGCCGATGGAGGGCTGGGACGGCACCCGCGAGGGCCTGCCGACGCCGCTCACCGAGCGCCGCTGGCGACGCTTCGGTGCGTCGGGGGCCGGCTGGATCTGGGGCGGCGAGGCGGTGGCGGTACAGCCCGAGGGGCGCGCGAACCCGCACCAGCTCGTGCTCGACGAGCGCACGGTGCCGGCGGTTGCCGGCCTGCGCCAGGCGCTCCTCGACGAGGCGCGCCGCGCCGGCCACCCCGAGCCCGTGATCGGGCTCCAGCTCACCCACAGCGGGCGCTGGTCGGTGCCGGAGCCGGGCGCTCGCCGCCCGCGCGTGGCCCAGCGCCACGAGCTCCTCGACCGCCGCTCGGGCGTCACCGACGACGGCGCCGTGCTGCGCGACGACGAGGTCGACGTCCTCGTCACCGCCTTCGCGCGCGCCGCGGCGCGCGCCGCCGAGGCCGGCTTCGCCTTCGTCGACGTGAAGCACTGCCACGGCTACCTGCTCCACGAGTTCCTGGGCGCCCGCGGCCGCGCGGGCCGCTGGGGCGGGACCTCGCTCGAGGCGCGCACGCGCCTCGCCCACGCGCTCGTCGCGGCGGTGCGCGCGGCGGCGCCGGGCCTGCGCATCGGCGTGCGGCTCTCGGTCTTCGACCTGCTCCCGCACCGGACCGGCCCGGGCGGTCGCGGCGAGCCCGAGCCCTGCGCACGTCCCTACGCGCTCGGCTTCGGGCTCGATGCCGAGCATCCCGAGCGCATCGACCTCGCCGAGCCGATCGCCTTCGTGCGCGCACTGCGCGAGGCCGGCGTGGACTGGATCAACGTGACCGCGGCGAGCCCCTACTACGCACCGCACGCGCAGCGCCCGGCGCTGTTCCCGCCCTCGGACGGCTATCCGCCGCCCGAGGATCCGCTGGCCGGTGTCGCGCGCCTGCTCGGCGCTGCCCGCGACCTCAAGCATGCCGTCCCGGAGGCCGTGATCGTGTCGTCGGGCTGGAGCTACCTCCAGGAGTGGATCCCCCACGTGGCGCAGGCCTGCCTGCGCGCCGGCTGGTTCGACGCGGTGGGCCTCGGCCGCATGGTGCTCTCGTACCCGGAGCTGCCGGCCGACGCGCTGGCCGGGCGGCCCCTCGTGCGCGGCCGCCTGTGCCGCACCTTCAGCGACTGCACGACGGCGCCGCGAAACGGGCTCGTGTCGGGCTGCTACCCGCTCGACGGGTTCTACCGGACGCGGCCCGAGCGCGCCGCGCTCGAGCGGGCGAAGCGAGGAGCGGCGGGATGATCGGGACGGGGCCGGGTGCGGGGCTCGCCGCGGCCTGGGCGCGACTGCGGCCGGGACGGAGCGTCCACGGGATCGCGGCGGCGCTCCTGCCCTACACGCCGGGCGGTACGATCGATCTCGCCGCCTTCGAGCGGCACGTCGCGCGCACGCGTGCGGCGGGTCTCGACGTCGCCGTGAACATGGACACCGGCTTCGGTGACCTGCTCGCGCCCGCCGAACGCGAGCGCGTGCTCGACGCCACGCGCCGCGCGCTCGGCCCGGGCCCGGGCTTCTACGCGGGGGCCTTCGCGCTCGGCGCCGCGGACCCGCTGCCCGCCTATCGCGCGGCCGTGGCGGCGATCGAGCGCCGCGGCGGCACCGCCGTGATCGTGCAGTGCCCGGCGATGCACGCCATGGACGCCGCGGCCCGGGCGGCGCTCTACGCCGCGGTGGCCGGCGCCAGCGAGCGCGGCGCGCTCGCCTTCGAGCTCTCCCCCCGCTTCGCCGCACACGGCGAGATCTGGGACGACGAGACCTTCGCGCGCCTGCTCGACGTGCCGGGGCTGCTCGGCGCGAAGCACTCGTCGCTCGACCGCGCGACCGAGCTGCGCCGGCTGGCCGCTCGCGACCGTGCGCGGCCCGGCTTCCGGGTCTACACCGGCAACGACCTCGCGATCGACATGGTCGCCTACGGCAGCGACTACCTGCTCGGCCTCGCCACCTTCGCACCGGAGGCCTTCGCCGCCCGCGACCGCGCGCTCGCGGCCGGCGACGCCGCCTTCCTCGCGCTCGACGACGCGCTCCAGCACCTCGGCAACGTGGGCTTCCGCGCGCCGGTGCCCGCCTACAAGCACGCGGCTGCGCTCTACCTCCAGCTCACCGGCGGCCTCGCCAGCGACGCGATCCACCCGCAGGCACCGCGCCGCCCCGAAGCCGACCGGGAGCTGCTGGCCGACTGCGCGCGCCGGATCGAGGCGGTGCTGCCGCGCTGACCCGGATCAGCCGCCCGGGAGGGCCGCCTTGATCTTGTTCAGCGTGTCGATGTGGCCCTGGAGCTCGTTCACGTTCTCCTGGAGGCCGGTGATGGTCGTGCCGAGCTGCGCGGCGGTGCCGAGCGCTCCGCCCTGCCCCGCGGCCTGCTCCATCGCCTTCTTGCCGAGCTCGCCCACCTGCGCCTCGGCCGCCGGCTGCGCCAGCGTGCCGAGCAGGTAGCCGGCCCCGAACACGGTCACCAGGGCTCCGATCCGGATCGCACGTCGCATTCGCTCTCCTTCGCGTGGCCGCGCGCCCGGCGCGGCTGACACCAGGAATAGCCGGCGCCGGGGATCCGGCCAGCCTAGAATCCCGCCCGGGAGCGCACGATGGGCATCGAGCAGACCGTGAACGAGCGCCTCGCGCAGGCGATGAAGGCGCGTGACACCGCGCGCGTGGCGGCCCTTCGCGGGATCCGCGCGGCCTTCCTGAACGAGATGAAGAAGGACAACGCGAAGACCCTGAGCGACGAGGTGAGCGTCGAGGTGCTGCGCCGGCTCGCCAAGCAGCGGCGCGAGAGCATCGAGGCCTTCGAGGCCGCCGGACGGCCCGAGCGCGCCGCCCTGGAGGGCGCAGAGCTCGCCGTGATCGAGGAGTACCTGCCGCGGCTCGCCGACGAGGCTGCCACCCGCGCCTGGGTACGCGAGGCGATCGCCGCCACCGCGGCCGGCGCGCCGGGCGACCTCGGCAAGGTGATGGGGGCCCTGATGAAGGCGCACAGGGGCGAGGTCGACGGCCAGCTCGCGCGCCGGCTCGCGCAGGAGCTGCTCGCGGGCTGAGCCGCTCGCGAGAGCCTCGGGGTGCACCGGGCTCCGCCAGCGCCTCGCGGGGAGCGGGGCTACAGGCTGCGCAGGATCGCCTCGGCGCTGGAAACCTCGAGCTTGCCCCCCACGTCGACGGCGAGGCTCCGGACCACGCCGTCGTCCACCACCATCGCGAAGCGCTGCGAGCGCGTGCCCATCCCGAAGCGGCTCGCGTCGAGCTCGAGGCCGAGCGCGCGCGTCCACTCGCCGTTGCCGTCGGCGGCCATCACCACCTCGCTGCCGACCTGCTGGTCGCGGCCCCAGGCGCCCATCACGAAGGCGTCGTTCACGGCGAGGCACACGATCGCGTCGATGCCCTTGGCGCGGATCGCGGCGGCGTGCTGGACGAAGCCCGGCAGGTGCTTCGCCGAGCAGGTGGGCGTGAAGGCGCCCGGTACGGCGAACAGCACCACCTTCCGGCCGGCGAAGAGCTGGTCGGTCGTCATCCCCTCGATGCCGCCGGCCCCGGCCACCTGGAGCGTCCCGCCCGGGAGCTTCTCGCCCACCTGGATCGCCATCGTCTCCTCCTCCGCCCGGCAGCTCACGCCGGATCCGGCAGCGTAGCCGACGCGTCCCACACCGCCCCCTCGCGCAGCGCGACCGGCCAGGGCTCGAGCTGGTCGCCCTGGCAGGGTCCGGCGAGGCACACCCCGTCCTCGATGCGGAAGACCGCCCCGTGCGTGGCGCACACGAGATGGCGTCGCTCGCGGTCGAGGAATTCGTCGGGGATCCAGTCGAGGGGCGTGCCGACGTGGGGGCAGACGTTCTCGTACGCCCCGACCCAGCTTCCCTGGCGCACGACGAGGATCGCGACGACGCCGCCCGCCGCGCGCACCGCGAAGCCGCGCGCCTCCCCGTCCGGGATCTCCTCGAGGGCGGCGAGCCGCCCGCCCGGCGCGACGGGCTCCCGGCGCGTCAGGCGAGCGCCCCGTCGGTGGCAGGATCCCCGAGCGCGGGCGCCACCGCGTCGTCTCCGGGCGCCGGGCAATCGCGTCGCGGGTCCATGGCTCGTCCTCCGGATCGGCGCGAGACGCGGGAGGGTAGAGGAGCGGCCGGGGCCCGGCAGCTACCCTACGCCGGATGCAACCCCCCGAGCGCCCGAGCGCGGGCGCCGCGCGCCGAGGGCGCCGGTGACGGCGCCGGACCCGGCGCGCGCGACGCCGGGCATCTGGCAGCTCGCCTGGCCTGCGATCACCGCGAACCTGCTGGCCGCGCTGGTCGGCGTCGTCGACATGAAGATCGTCGGTGCCCTCGGCGCGCCGGCCGTGGCGGCGGTCACGACGGGCAACCGGATCTTCTTCGTCCTCCAGGCGCTCCTGATGGCGGTGACCGCCGGCACCACCGCGCTGGTGGCGCGCGCCTGGGGCGCCGGCGACCGCGCCGAGGCCGAGCGCGTGACGCGGGCCTCGCTGTGGCTGTGCATGGGGATCGCCGTCGCGATGAGCGCCGTGGCGCTCGTGATCCCGCACCGGCTCGCCGGCGTCTTCCGCGTGGACGCCGAGGCGGTGCGGCTCGCGGCGCTCTTCATCCGCTGGCACGCGCCCTTCCAGATCGCGTTCGGGGTGTTCTTCGCGCTCGGCGCCGCGCTGCGCGCGGCCGGCGACACCCGTACGCCGCTCTGGATCGGCGCACTCAGCAACGTGGTGAACGTGGCCCTTGCCTACACCCTCGTGTACGGCAAGCTCGGCCTGCCGGCGCTCGGCGTGGGCGGCGCGGCGCTCGCCGGCGGGATCGCCTTCGCGGTCGGCGCCCTCGCCCTGACCGTGCTGTGGGTACGCGGGCGGCTCCTGCTGCATCGCACCGGCACCGTCGCCGGCTCGTTCGCGGACGGGCGCCTGCGCCGGATCGTCGACATCGGCTACCCGGCCGGGATCGAACAGCTCGTCTGGCAGAGCGGCTTCGTGGCCTTCCTCTGGATCGTGTCGCTCTACGGCACCGGCGCCTACGCGGCCTACGGGATCGGCGTGAGCCTGCTCTCCTTCTCGTTCGTGATCGGCTTCGGCTTCTCGATCGCCGCCTCGACGCTGGTCGGGCAGTCGCTCGGCGCCGGTGACCCGGGTGGCGCCACCCGCTCCGGCTGGCGGGCGATGCGGCTCTCGGTGGCGGCGATGACGGCCTTCGGGCTCGCCATCGTGCTGGCAGCCCGGCCGCTCGCACGGCTCATGATCGACGACGAGGGCGTGGTGGAGCTCACCGTGACCTTCATCTACGTGCTCGGCTCGGTGCAGCCGCTGATGGCGGTCGAGGCGGCGCTCGGCGGGGCGCTGCGTGGCGCCGGCGACACGCGCTTCCCGCTCTTCGCGGTGTTCGCGGGCCTGATCGGCGCGCGCGTGCCGCTGGCCGCCCTGTTCGCCTGGCGGGGGCTCCCCGTCGAGTGGATCTACGCGGCGCTGATCGCCGACTACGTCCTGAAGGTGGCGCTGCTCACCGGCCGCTTCCGCTCCGGGCGCTGGCAGCGCGTCCTCGCGAGCCCGCCGGCCCGCGCCGGGACCCGCTTCGAGTCGGCCTGAGGAGTCACGCGCCCGGGGTGGGCCGCGGGCGCGGCGCCGCAGCCGGACCCGTGCTCGAAGCGGGCTCGAGCCACCGCGCCAGGGCCAGCAGCGCGAGACAGGCGACCACGTACACCGAGAGCCCGAGCAGCGAGTGCGTGGGCTCGGCCGTCATCGCAGCGGTCCCGAACGCCTCGCTGCCGAGCACGGTGGCGACCACGCGCAACAGGTTGGCGCCCATCGCGATCGGCACCACGAGCGCGACCAGGGCGGTCCTGCGCCCGGCCGGGAGCGGAGCGAGCCACGCGATCAGGACGGCGATCGGCATCAGCGTGACCAGCGAGGTGAGGCCGCTGCACGCCTCGGCGACGAAGAGCGATTCGCCGTTCGGGAGCTGGATCACGCTGCCCTCGCGCAGGACGGCGACGCCGGCGCCGCGCAGCACCTCGACCGAACCGGCGGTGACGAACTCGAGCAGCGGGACGACCGCCGCCGCGACCCACGGCAGCGGCAGCGGCACCAGGAAGAGCAGGTAGCCGAGCGGGAAGGCGAGGCGTCGCAGCCAGGCGGGGCCGCGCAGGTACCACACGGCGCCCGTGACCGCCGCGCACAGCGCGAGCCCCTGTGCAGTCACCGAGCCGGCGGCGATCCCGAACCCGTAGAGCAGCAGCGCACCCACCAGGACCAGGGCCCCGCGGCCGTCGCTGCGTGCGGCCGGCCCGCGCCGGGCCCGCTGGCGCGCCGCCAGCAGGGAGACGACCGGCACCAGGAAGCCGTGCGACTGGTACTCGGCCGCCGACCACGCGCCGGCCAGCGCGGCGAGCCCCGGGGCGAACACCACGAGCAGCGCGAGCGCGAAGCCGATCTCGCGGCGCGTCACCCCGGCGCTCCGACCGGCGCGGTGCAGGCGCCGTCCGGGCGCAGCACGGCGCCGGCGAGCACGCGCCCGCGCCGCACCGCGAAGCGCCCCTCGACGGCGCCGACGAGTGCCGCGGCGCCCTCCCCGGCGCCCGCGAGCGCAATCGCTCGGAAGCGGCCTGCGGCGGGCTCGAGCCGGATCTCGACGGCCCGCAGCCCGAGCGGGGTCCGCAGGAGCGGGTGGACGCACTTGTACACCGCCTCCTTGGCGCAGAAGAGCAGCTTCGCGCTGCGGCCCGCCTCGAGGTCGGACGCCCGGGCGAGCCGTTGCGCCTCCGGCTCGCTCCACACCCGCCGGCGCACGGCCGCAGCGAGCGGCTCGCCGGACTCGACGTCGACGCCGAGCCCGCGCACCGGGCCGCGCCGCGCCACCGCCACCACGCACAGGCCCGCGCCGTGCGAGATCGAGCCGACCACACCCTCCGGCCAGCCCGGCGCCCGGTGGGCATCGACCATCAGGAGCGGTTCCCCCGCCCCGAGCTCGGCCAGCAGCCGCCGCGCACACTGCCGGCCCGCCGCGAACTCGCGCCGGCGCGCCGGCGCGAAACGCGCCGCCAGAGCGGCTTCCTCGGGCAGCAGCGCGCCGGGATCCGCCGCTGCGATCGCGAGCGAGCCGGTGAGCACCTCGGGGTCGAAGAGATCCCCGATCCAGGGATCGCGCTCCCGCCCGACGGCCTCCGCCCGCGCGGCGTCTGCGAGGTCGCGCGAGGCGTGATCGGCTCGGACGATCTGCACGGCGCCCGATTCTAGCCCGGGAGCCCCCACCCGAGCCGCCTGCACGAGCCGGCGCCGGCGCCGCTCGTTGCAGGGCTCCGGCCGGGCTGGCATTCTCCGCCCGGGTTGACTCGCCGATCGGCCCGCGGGTCGCCCCGTCCCTTCCCTCTCTCCAGGAGCGCTCCCCCCATGGCTTCCGAAGCGGCTGCCCGGCCCCTGCCGGTCGTCGATTTCCTGAAGATCCCCGACGCCGGCGAGCCGTACCTCGAAGGCACCCGGTGCAAGGCGTGCGGCTCGGTGTACCTCGGCGAGCGCAGCGCCTGCTCGAAGTGCGGTGCCGTCGGCCAGCTCGAACCGAAGCGGCTCGCGAACGAGGGGGAGCTCTACGTCTACAGCATCGTCCACCGCTCGTTCCCCGGCGTGCAGGTTCCCTACGTCTCCGCGGTCGTCGACCTGAAGGGCGGCGGCACCGTGAAGGGCAACCTGATCGGCATCGACCCGAGCCCCGAGAAGATCAAGATGGGCATGCCGGTGCGCGTGGTGTTCCAGGACGCGCTCGGCCGCAAGGACCGGGACGGCAACTCGTATCTTTCCTACTTCTTCGAACCGGCCTGAAGCGCCGCAAGGTCCCGGCTCGGCGGGGCCGCGCAGCGAGCCGCAGGCGAGCGAAGTCCAACCGACAGGAGACCTCCGATGAGCGACGCCTACGTCGTCGGGATCGACATGCTGAAGTTCCAGAAGGCCGGCACCGCAAAGAGCGTGCAGGATCTCGGCGGACGCGTCGCGCTGCTCGCGCTGCAGGACGCGGGGCTCACGATCCAGCAGATGGAGGCCCTCTACTGCGGAAACCTCTACCAGGCGGGCGCCATGGTGGGGCAGCGGATCCTCCAGGAGATCGGCCAGACCGGCATCCCGGTCGTGAACGTGGCGAACGCCTGCGCCACCGGCGCCACCGCGTTCCGCGAGGCCTGGATGGCGATCCAGGCCGGCGCCTACGACCTCGTGCTGGCGGTCGGCGTCGAGCAGATGAGCGCGGGCCTGCTGGGCGGCGGCGGCGGCGCGAAGGGGATTCCCAAGGAGGGCCTGCTCGGCTCGGCGACGATGCCAGCCGTCTTCGCCGAGGCCGGCCAGGAGCACGCCCGCAAGTACGGCACCACCTTCGAGCAGTTCGCCAAGGTGTCGGTCAAGAACCACCACCACTCGACGCTGAACCCGAAGGCGATGTACCAGATCGAGACGCCGCTCGAGACGGTGATGAACGCCGAGATGATCGCCTATCCCAACACCAAGCTGATGTGCTCGGTGAACGTGGACGGCGCCGCGGCAGCGGTGCTCGCCTCGGAGAAGAAGGCGAAGGAGCTCGGGCTCATGAAGCGCGCCGTGCGCATCAAGGCCTCGGTGATGACCAGCGACCCCTGGCAGGAGCGCGACCTGGTCATGCCCGACGTCAACACCTGCACGCGCAACGCGGCGAAGAAGGCCTACGAGATGGCCGGGATCGGGCCCGAGGACCTGAGCCTCGTCGAGCTGCACGACTGCTTCGCCACCGCGGAGATCCTGCACTACGAGAACCTGCTCCTGTGCGGCGAAGGCGAGGCCGGCCGGATGATCGACACCGGCGCCGTCGCCCTCGGCGGCAAGATCCCCGTCAACGTGTCGGGAGGCCTCCTCTCGAAGGGCCACCCGCTCGGCGCCACGGGCATCGCCAACATCTACGAGGTGTCGACCCACCTGCGCGGCGAGGCCGACAAGCGCCAGGTGCCGAATGCCCGCTTCGGCCTGACCCACGTGATCGGGCTCGGCAGCGCCTGCGGCATCCACGTGCTCGAGAAGGTGGCGTAGCCGCCGGGAGCCGGGGGCGAGGCGAAGCCGGGCGAGGGCGATCTCGGGACACCAGCACGCGGGGAACCGGCTCCGATCGGACGTCCATGCGCATCGGCGTGATGAGCGACACGCACAACCACCTGCCCAACGTCGCCCGCATCGTCGAGCTGCTGAACGCCGCCGGCGTCGAGCGGGTGGTCCACACCGGCGACATCACGCAGGCCGCGACCCTCGAGGTGCTCGCGCGGCTCGAAGCGCCTCTGTGCGGCGTGTTCGGCAACAACGACCGGGGCGAGCAGGCGGCGCTCGAGAGCGCCGCCGGGCGGCTCGGGATGCGGCTCGGCGAGCCGCCGCTGGAGCTCTCGTGGGCGGGCAGGCGGATCGTGGTCGTCCACGACCCACGGGGGATCACCCTGGGGCGGGACGGGCACCAGGTGCTCCTCCACGGTCATACCCACCGCCACCACCTCGAGCGCGGGCCCGGCCGGCTCGTCTTCAACCCGGGCGAGTGCGCGGGCCACCTGCCCGGGCACAACGCCGTGGGAGTCGTCGACCTGGGCTCGCTCGAGACGGAGCTGCTCCACTTCTAGCGGCGCTACCCGCGGGGGGCAGGAACGTGTCAAGTCGCAGTCCCGTCCGGGCGATGATGCCGGGAAACCACCCCGGCGTCGCGACGCCGGAGGGCGTGGCGATGCAGAGGAAGGGGCATGGCCGTCGACAAGGATTTCCTGCGGCGGCTGTCGCTCTTCCGCGACCTCACCGACGACGATCTCTCGGCGCTCTCCCAGCGCCTCGCCGAGCGTCGCTTCCGCCGCGGACAGGTCGTGTTCGCGGAAGACGAGACGGGCCAGGCGATGTACGTCGTCCGCGACGGCCTGGTGAAGGCGTCGCGCTGGCTCCCGAGCGGGCGCGAGGTGATCCTCGCCCTGCACCCCGCCGGCGACTACTTCGGCGAGATGGGCCTGATCGACGGCCGCACCGAGCCGGCGACGATCACCGCGGTCGATGCATCGGTCGTCCTGACCCTCGATCGTCCGGGCTTCCTGGATCTGCTGCGCCGACACTCCTTTGCGCTGGCCCTGCTGCGCGAGCTGTGCACGCGCTGCCGCGCGAGCTGGAAGCAGGTGGAGGCGCTCACCTACCACACGGCCGACGCACGCGTACGCGTGGCCCTCCGCCAGCTCTGCGACCGCGAGGGCACCCGGACCCCCGACGGGACGCGCATCGAGTTCGCGCTCACCCACCGGGACCTCGCCAGCATCGCCGGGGTTTCGCGCGAGACGGTGACGCGCGTCCTCGGGCAGCTCGTCCAGGCCGATCTCGTGAAGACGGTCGACCGCCGGCTCGTGGTCCGGGATCCGGAGGCGCTGACCGAGGACGAGGGCCTCGAGTAGCGCCCCGCTCCAGCTCCGGCCGGCCGTCCGCTCCGGGGTGGCGAGCGCTCCGGCCGCCTGCGGCGCGGGCGGGTTCAACCCGGCATCCTCTGTGACCGATCCACGGCTGGCGGCTACCTACGGGGGGTTGGCCGCCACGGACTCCGGCCGCCAAGAGGACCAGGTTGACCGCTCCGAGCGACGCAGTCCCGCCGGGGGAGTCGACCGCCGCTGCTCCGGCAACCGGCCGGAGCCTGCGCCAGCGCGTCCTCGCCGCGTCGGTGTGGACCGTCGGGGGACAGATCGCCGACAGGGTCCTCCATCTCGGCTCGAACCTCGTCCTGACCCGCCTGCTCTTCCCCGAGGCCTTCGGCGTGATGGCCATGGTGAATGCCGTGGTGCAGGGCCTTGGGCTGATCTCGGACGTCGGGATCGGGCCCAGCATCATCCGCGACAAGCGTGGCCTCGAGCCCGGCTTCCTGAACACGGCCTGGACGATCCAGGTGGTGCGGGGCTTCGCCTTGTGGGCGATCGCCGCCCTGCTCGCCTGGCCGCTCTCGCGCCAGTTCGGCGAGCCCTCGCTGGCCGCCCTGATCCCGGCCGCCGCGGTGAACGCCGCGATCGCCGGCTTCAACGCGGTCAACATGCACACCTGGCGCCGCCGGCTCGAGCTCTGGCGCGTAACGACGATCGAGCTGGCCGCGAGCGTCGTCTCGGTGATCGCCACCATCGCGCTGGCGCTCGCCTGGCGCAGCGTCTGGGCACTCGCGCTCGGCAGCATCGCCGGAGCCCTCGTGAAGCTCGTCTGGAGCCACGCCTGGTCCCACCACGCGCACCGCCTGCACTGGGACCCCGATGTCGCCCGCTCGATGTACCGGTTCGGGCGCTGGATCTTCCTCAGCACCTTCTTCACCTGGCTCACGAACCAGGGCGACCGGCTCCTGATGGGCAACCTCCTCTCGCTCGCCGATCTCGGCCAGTACGCGATCGCCACGCTCATGCTGAAGTCGCTCGTGCAGGCGATCACGATGCTCGCGAACCGCGTGCTGTTCCCGATGTACTCGGAGATCGGACAGGAGACGACGCCGCAGCTCGAGCGCTACGTGACCCGCATCCGCACGATGGTGACCTTCGGGGTGCTCCCACCGCTGTGGCTCCTCGCCGTCGCAGGCGACCAGGTGGTCGCCGTGCTCTACGACGCCCGCTACCAGGATGCGGGCTGGATGCTCCAGATCCTCGCGGCCGGCTCGATCTTCCGGTTCCTGAGCTGGATCGGCCCCCTGAACCTCGCCCGCGGCGAGTCCTTCATCGGCCTCCTGGCGACCGGGCCCCACGGCGCCGCGCTGCTCGCGGGAATCTGGATCGGCCACGCCGTGGCCGGCACCTTCGGCACCGTGGTCGGGATCGGCGCCTCCTACTTCGTGTACTACCCGGTCCAGGTCTGGCTCTCCCGGCGCTACGGTGTGTGGAGCGCCGCGCAGGACCTGCTCGCGATCGGCCTCTCCACCCTCGCGGTGCTCGGTGGGCTTGCGCTGCGGGGAAGCTTCGGATGAACCGGATCGCAAGGGATCCGATCCGGGCCGGCTCGCCGGCCCGCGGCGGCGCACCCTGCGCGCGGCCCACCTAGGATCGCCCCATGGCCGAGCTCTTCGGAGTCGCACGCACCCAGGAGCTCACGCCCCCGGACGCCCAGGGCTTCGAGAGGATGGCGCAGAGGCTCCACGCCTTCCGTCGAGGAGGGCTGCGAACCGGACAACTGCCCTGGTGCCGCGTCGGCATCCTCTCCCAGCACGCGGGAGACCGGACCGCCTTCGCCGAAGATCCGCGGTGTCCCCTTCGGCACGCCTGGATCGGCGCGAGCGCACGCGAGGCGTCCGAAGGGTCGTTCGCATCGCACGATGCGTTCCAGGCCTTGGATCCGCCGACGGCCGGCTGCCTGCTCGACGGGCAGGAGCGGTCGGTCCAGCTCGTCTCCGATCGCTTCGGACATCATCCCGTGTACTACGCCCTCAGCCGCGGGCTCCTCGTCTTCTCGACGAAGCTCGCACCGATCCTCTCCTCCGGACTCCTGGAGTGGTCCCTCTGCCCCGAAGCGGTCCTCGACTTCTTCAGCTTCGAACACGTGACCGGGGACCGGACGTTCGCGCGGGAGGTCCGCCTGCTCGCGCCCGCATCCGTTCTCCGCTTCGAGCGCGGGGAGGGGACCGTCCGCTCCTACCTGGGCGATCCGGCTCCGGCGCCCGTCGAGACCCGAAGCGCAAGGGACGTCGCGCGGATCCTGGCGGAGGAGCTGACGGCCTCCGTGACCGAATGCTCCCAGGGCGCATCGAGCATCGCCCTACCCCTCTCGGGAGGACTCGACTCCCGCGCGATCCTCGGCGCAGCCGTTCGCACCACCAGGCCCGTTCGCACCTACACCTTCGGTCCACCCGACTGCGCGGACGTCGTGATCGCACGAGAGCTGAGTCGCAGGGCTTCGCTGCCTCACGTCCACCGGACGATCGATGGCCGCTATCTCCTGGAATCCCTCGACCACGGGGTCTACGTCTCCGGTGGAATGATGAGCTGCGTGCACTATCACATCCTCCGCCTGGCACGAGACCTCGCCGCGGACGGAGGTGTCGTCCTCGACGGCCTCGGAGGGGATGCCCTCACGGGCGGACACCTCGAATGGCGCATGCTCCTGGCTCGAGATCCTCGAGCAGCCGTCCGGGCGACCCATCGCATGCGCGCCACGGCTTGCGCAGCGCGTGCGGATCTCGAGGCCCTCCTCGATCCGGTCTTCCTCGAGCAGGCCTCCGCCTACGACCCGGTCCAGGCGATTCGAGCCCACTTCGAGCCTCGCGGCCCGGGCCGTCCCTGGGAAGGCGCGCACCGATTCGACCTGCTGGAGCGGCAGCGCCGCTTCATCCAGATGGGCGCGCACCTGCTCCGGCCGTTCGCGGACGTCCGGGCCCCCTTCTACGGGCGGGGGGTCTGGAGCCTTCTCCGCACTCTTCCTGCCCGGTACCTGGCAGAGCAGCGCGTCTACCTGCGAATGCATCGCGAGCACTTCCCGGCGCTCGCGGCCGTGCCCGACGCGAGGCGCGGCCTCCCGCTCTCGCGCTCTGCTCCGTCCCGATTCGCGAAGCGGGCGCTCGACTTCGCGCGGCGGCGCGTCCCCCTGCTCCCGCCCGGAACCCCGTGGGACGGCGCAAGCCAGCCTACCTCGTATCGCCAGTGGTGGAGGAACGAGCTTCGCGACCTGCTTCACGACACGCTCCTCTCGAGCAGGCCGCGCTACGAGGCCGTGATCCGCAGGGACACCGTCGCGGATCTGGTGCGAGCCCACGATGCCGGAGGCGCTGATCACACCGCGGTGCTCGGCTGCCTCGTCACCTTCGAGACGTTCCTGCGCTCGGTCGAGCAGGCCTCCGCTTCCGTTCCGCTCCCCGGGACGGCTCGAGAAGCCCGCTGACGCCGAGCCCTCCCACCGAGGGGATGGCGCTCGCAGCCCGGCGCGCCTGGCTCAGGATCCCGCAGGAAGGAGTACCGGCGCCGGCGGTGGCCCCGGCGGCGTTGCCCCGATGAACTCGAAGGCGCCCACGTCCGCCCTCACCGTACCGTCTCCGTTCCCATCCTGCGGGCGGCGGTTCCCTGCGAAGTCCAGCAGGTTCGATCCCGTATTCGCCGCGGCGTCGACCGCAGGGCCGCCGGCGGCCAGCCGGAAGTCCTGGGCGCTCGCCGGGCTGGATACGGCGAAGGGATTCGCCGTCAGGTCCAGGTTGTCCCCTGCCGTGGTGCTGCCGCTGTTGTTGGCGAGGACCTGGCGCGGAGAGGCCGACGGCGCATAGAGGAGATTGTTCCTGACGATCGAGCCCGACGCCTCCGCGTCGATCCCGACGCAGGTCGTCCGGCCGCCCGCACCGCTCCGGTAGCACGTGTTGTTGAGGAACCGGTTGCCCGCCGGGATGGGCTCGATCCCACGGCGCCCGAGCTGCATGCCGGTGGCGCCGCCACTCTGGCCCGACAGGTTGAAGATGTTGTTCCTCACCGACACCGACGCTGCCCATACCTGGATGCCTACGCCCACCGCCGGGATCGAGCGGAACTCGTTCCGCTCCACGATCACGTTGCGGACCCGCTCATCGCTCGCGCTGTTCTGGGGGCCGATGGCCATCAGCCAGGGCCCCGCGTTCCTGCCGTCGATCACGTTGTCCGACACGACGGTGTACTCGCCGTAACGGGCATCGGTCACCCCGCGCTCGTTCCACTTGCCGGCATGGAGCTTCAACACGTGCTGGTCGGATCCGGAACCTTGCAGGTAGCAATGCTGCAGGACGGAGTGGGCGGCATAGGGAAGCCGGATGTTGTGCGAACCGGACTTCTCGGTGATTCGCATCCCCATGATCGCCATGCGCTCACCGCCAAGATACGCCCCGTGTCCGCCCGTGATGCGGTCGAAGTTCCCATCGACCAGGAAGATCCCGTTGTGGTTGTTCCGGTGGCCGTAGTAATCCAGACCGTTGTTCGAGATGGAGACGCCCCGGTAGAACCCGGTGACGTCGACGCGCAGGAAGAGCAGATTGCGGTTCTCTCCGTCACGACCCTCGTCCCAGAACGCATTCTCGTTCACGAGGCTTCCGTGATCGACGGCGAGATCCATGAGCCGCCAGTCCCACGCAGTGGCGAAGACCAGCACGGTCGTACCGACTGCGATCCGCGGCTTCGCGCCCGATCCGAAGGCCCCGATGATCCCGGGGCCCGGGTTCTTGAGCGTCGCTCCCCCTCCCGTCGACCAGACGTCTCCCCGGCGCAACAGGATCCGCCGGCCCGCCGTCGCCGCGGCGGCCACCGCGCTCCAGCTCGAGTTCGTCTGCTGCTGGGCGCCCGCCGGACAGCCGGTGAAGCCCCCGCTCGCCGTCGCCCGGAAGCAGATCGTCCGGTCCCCCGCGAACACCGCGTTCGGGTCCTGCACCTGGATCGTCACCTGCGACCGGCTGCAGCGCGAGGCGTCACAGACGTCCAGGCTGACGGTGTAGGTCCCCGGCTGCTCGAATACGTGGGCCGCGATCGGCCCGAGGGCCGCATCCTTGCTCTTGCCGGATACCGACCACGTCCCGGAGCTCGGATCCCCGAAGCTCCATTGGTAGACGAGATCGTGGAAGGGGCTCGACCCGGTGGCGCTATAGGTCGTGCCCGTTGCGTCGAAGAGGACGGCCAGCGGAGCGACACCGCTGGTCCGGCTGGGCGCGATGGCGACGCCGATGGTCTGGGCACCGGCACCACCGGCCACTGCCACCGCAAGGACGAGGCCTAGAGCTGTCTTCCTGAGCGCGTCCATGACGAGTCCCTCCCACTCCATCGATCGGGGCCGGGGATGCGCCCGATCCCCCGAAGATGCGCAATGGGAGTATCGGCCTTCCCGCGCTGCCCTCGGTGACGAGGCTCACACCCTTCTTGTCCGTCCAGATGCAGCAGGTTGCCCTTTGGCTGCGCCTCCGCTTCACAAACGCGAGGGGTCTCGCACGAGAGCGCCATGGCCGCAGCAAGGGCAGGAGGGGCAGCGGTGTTTCGGAGATGATAGGCAGATGTTATGACAACATGCTGACCGGCAACCGGCATCTGCGGAGGGGTGACGTCGCGCCGGGCGCGAACCTGGCGTGCGTGAACCGACCGGGCCCGACGGTTCGGGTGGAGACCGGCGAACGGGCCGATGCTTTCCCAGTGACGGGCAGTCTGGTGCGGCCAGTGCTGCGAACGGGGTCTCGAGCTGGAATGACCAAGCCTCCCACGCCCGAATGCCCCGTCTTCCTCGTCGGCGCCGAGCGCTCGGGAACGACGGTGCTCCGACTGATGCTGGACTCGCATCCCGAGCTGGCCTGGGTGAACGAGTTCGAGTACGCCGTCGACGGCATGGACGGGGCGGATTGGCCTGCGGCAGCAGACTACGTCCGCTCCCTCGAGACGCACCGGATCTTCCGGGCTGCCCGCTACGAGATCGACCCGACCCTCGCCTACCCCGACCTGGTCCGGAGCTTCCTCGAGCAGCGAAGGGCACGCGCCGGCAAGGCCTTCGTGGGAGCGACCGTGCACCGGCATCTCGACCGGCTCCTGCGGATCTGGCCCGATGCGCGCTTCCTCCATCTGGCCCGCGATCCCCGGGACGTCGCCCGGTCGTGCATCGGAATGGGGTGGGCGGGCAACGTCTGGACGGGTGTCGAGCGGTGGGTCGAGGCCGAGACGCTCTGGGCTCGCCTGTCCGTGCTCCTCGAGAAGGATCGCTTTCTCGAGCTTCGCTACGAGAAGCTGATCGTCCGCCCCGAGGAGGAGCTCGGCAGGATCTGCGACTTCCTGGGCTTGCGCTGGTCGGCGGAAATGCTCGAGTACGGTGCGCGCAGCAGCTACGAGCGGCCCGATCCGACGCTGGTCGAGCAATGGCGCAGGACCCTGAGTACGCGCGAGATCCAGCTCGTCGAGGCGCGCACCGGGGAGCTGCTCGAGACAGTGGGTTACACGGGCAGCGGGCTGCCGGCGATCCGCGTCGGCCCCCTGGCGCGCGTGCACCTGCGAGCGCAGGACCGCGTGGCGCGGGCCCGCTTTGCGTGGCGGGTCTTCGGATGGCGGCTCCGGCTCGCCGACATCCTGTCGCGTCGGCTCCGACTGCGAGCCTGGCAACGGAGCGTGGCGCTGCGGAAGAACGAGGTCATCTCGAACCGGATCCGGTAGCTCGGTCGCTCCTGCGAACCCATGTGGTCGCCGGCTCCGGGCCCCGGTCACTTGCGGAAGCGAGCGAGCGTCGAGCGCCACAGGAGTCGCGCAGCGAAGGGCAGATCGGCTACGAGGTAGCGCCGCCACAGGCGTCCGGGCTCCTGCAGCATGCGGTGGAGCCATTCGAGCCCGACGCGCTGCATCCATCGTGGCGCGCGGGGAATGTCGCCGGCGAGAAAGCTCAGGCTGACGCCGACTCCGATCCACCAGACGCCTGGCATCCGCTCGCGAAGGGCGACGATCAGGCGATCCTGCTTCGGCGAGCCCAGTGCCACGTACACGATCCCCGGGGAGCACGCAGCAAGCTGCCGCTCGATCGTCGCGATCTCCTGCGGGGTCGGCGGATCCGTCACCCGAGGACTCGCATGGCCGGCGATGCGAAGCGAAGGAAAATCGGCTCGCAGGCGGCGTGCCGCACCCTCCGCCGCTCCCGGCGCGCCGCCCAGCAGGTAGAGAGAGAGCCCGGCTCCGGCGGCCGCACCGGCCAGGCGATGGACCAGGTCGGATCCGGCGACGCGTTCGGGCAAGGGGCTTCCGGAGATCGCGGCGGACCAGAGCAGGGGAACGCCATCGGCAACCACGACGTCTGCCGCTTCGAGCAGCTCCGGCATCGACGGGTCCGTGACGTAGCGGTGCAGGTAGTCCGTGTTGGCAGTCACGATCCAGCCACCACGCCCGTCGCCCGCGGCGCGGAGCACCAGGGCGATCAACCCCTCCTGGGTGATCTTGGCGAAGCGAAGGCCATCGATCGCGACGTGTTGTAGCGCGGGCTGGACCTCCACGGCTCCTCAGCGTGCTCCGCGTCCGCTCAGGAGGGCGCGCAGCCGGCCCCGCTGCCAGCGGCGCAGCTCGCGACGGAAGTCGGGATCCTCGTAGCGCGGCTCGCGTCGCAGGGCCGCGTGCAGGAACCCTGCGATGATCGCGAGCCCTCCCAGGACGTAGGGCTTCTCGCGCATGCGGAAGATGCCGCTGGCGACGACGTAGGAGAAGGAGGAGCCCATGAACCATTGGCCCCGGCCCCAGCGGAGGCGTCCCCGATACACGCTGCGATCGGACGATCCCATGAGGCGGAGGTGGATGATCCGCAGGTCTGGAGACTCGATGCTCCTCGTCCGGAAGCCGAGCAGGCGGGCCCGGTGGAAGTCGATCCCGTCCCACATGACCTCGCGAACGAAGCCGCCGATCCGCTCGAAGGCATCGCGCCGATACAGCTTGAACTGGCCGGCCACCATCTCGTCGATCATGAACTCCTCGACGAAGCCGCCACCCTCGCGCCGATAGACCTTGCCGCTCGCAGCAGCGAGCTTCGGATCGCGCTCGAACTCCTCCATGAGCAGCGCCAGGTAGCGCGGTCCGAACTCGAGGTCGACGTCCATCTTCGCGACGAAGTCGTAGGGGACGTCGACCGCCTCGAGCCCCGCATAGAAGGCGTCGATCACGCCGCCGCCCACCTTGCGGAAGCCGCGATCGGCGCGGCGGACGACGCGGATCCAGGGGTGCTGCTGCGCCGCTTCGTCCGCGAGGGCGGCGGTCCGGTCCGTCGAGCCGTCGTCGACGATGACCCAGGCGGCGGGCCGGAGCGTCTGGGCCGCCATGCTGGCGATCGTGCTCGGCAGCGTCGCCGCTTCGTCGCGCGCCGGCGAGATCACGGCGATGCGCGGCGTGGGGATCTGCGGCGGGCGTCCCTGCATGGCGGCTGCGTACTCCTTGCCTCGAAGGGTCTTCGGCCGGCGTTCGAAGCGACTCGAGCGCGGCATCGATCAGGACCCGAAGTCCGGACCCCCGGGGGATCCGCCGCGCGTCGCAAGGGGCGTACGGCGCTTGAAACCCGGGCAGGATAGGTGGCACCCTGCCGGCTCGCTGTTCGCTCTCCGGCAGGTGGCGTCGTGAAAGGTCGCAACCACCAGCCCCGCAGGGCCGCCTGAGATCCCTACGGTTCCCGGAAGAAGCAGCACGAGCCGAGTGCCCGCGAGACCGGGGCGGGTCCGGGCGATCGACGCGGAGGGGATCCGGTGAGCGAATCGACGCCCTCGCGCGCACGCACGGCGCTGGCCGCGCTGCTGCTCTTCGTGACGGCACTGGCGATCTCGGCCGCGATCCTCGAGCTCGGCGTCCGCACCTTCCTGGGCACCCAGGTGAAGTTCCCGCGCCACGTGGTCGGAGCGCCCTGGGGCCTGCGCATCAACGAGCCGGGTGCGGTCTACCGCCATCATTCGCCCGATGTCCTGATCTGGTTCCGGATCGATGCACAGGGCATGCGTGCCGATCGCGACTACGCGTACGAGAAGCCTCCCGGCGTGCAGCGGATCGTCTCCCTGGGCGACTCCTTCACCGCCGGCTACGAGGTCGAGGGCAACGAGACCTTCTCCGCCGTCCTCGAGCGCGAGCTGAACAGCAAGGGCCGCCGGGTCGAGGTCCTGAACACCGGTGTGTCGGGCTTCAGCAACGCCGAGGAGCTGCTCTACCTCGAGCGCGAGCTGTGGCGCTACGAGCCTGACGTGGTGCTGCTCTCGTTCTTCGTGAACGACATCGTGGACAACGTGCGAACCGGTCTCTTCGCCCTGGAGAACGGCACTCTCGTCCCGCGCGCCCAGAGCTACGTGCCGGCCGGCGCGATCGGGAACTTCCTGAACACGAACTTCGTCTTCAATCTGCTCTCGGAGCGATCGGACGCGTTCGCCCTCCTCAAGGAGAAGGCGACGTTGCTCCTGAAGCGCCGCATGGTCGAGGAGAACCTCCAGAACGTCTCGGGTGCCGCCGCCGCAGCCGGACCGGCCCCCGGCGCAGAGCCCGCCGAAGCGCCCTACGGCCAGCGCCTGACCGTCGCCATCCTCGACGCGATCGCCGCGAGCTGCCGGGCGCGAGGCGTCCCGTTCGTGCTGCAGAGCATCCCCTACGAGATCCCCGCGACGAAGGAGCTCGTCGACGGCCTCCCGAAGGGATTCGACTCCACCCAGGAGGGCGTCCACCTCCTGCGGGCGGCAGCCGTGCTCGCGCCCTACGCCGGGCGCGAGCCGCTCTACTACCCGCGCTCCCACTACCACTGGACGCCGCTCAGCCACCGCCTCTCCGGCGAGGCCCTGGCCGCCTTGATCGAGGGCCAGCACCTTCTCGACTGACGCGCGCGGCGAGGCACCCGCCGCCGCCGGCCCGGTCACGAAGGGCCTCCCGGTCCTAGCCCGAGCGGCGAGCGCCTCGCAGGAGCTCCTCGCCGAGCCTCACGGGGGCCTCCTCGCGCCGCGCCGGCACCGGCGCGCACCCGGGCTCCCCGGCCGGTGCCTCGCGTGCGGCTCGCGCCTGCTCGCGGAGCATCCCCGGCACGAGGCTCGCGAGCGCCCCGGACAGCATGATCGTCGAGGTGAGCAGGAAGCCGTTCGGCAGCAGGTCGACGACGTTGACCATGAGGAGGAGCGACGACCCGGCAAGGAGGTGGCGGGAGCTGGCGGAACGGAAGCGCGACAGGTTCCACCACACCGAGAAGACCGGCACCACGAGCATGCCGAAGACCGCGGCGAATCCCAGGACGCCCTGCGCGCCCATGACGATGATCCAGCGCCCGTCGGTCGTGGAGACGTCCTCCCCGGTCACCGGGTCGTAGCTGCGGTTCCTCCCCCAGGTTCCCCAGCCGAACCAGGGGCGGAGGCTGAGCTTCTCCACGAGCAGCTCCTCGTTCTCGAACCGGAAGTCGAGGGATTGCGCGCGGAGCGGGTCGATCCGCTCGGCCGTCTCGACCAGGAATTCCGTGGGGAACCACCCAAGCACGCGGAGCGCGGGATAGGCCAGCACCAGGACCGCGAGGATCGCCGCGATCCGGGCGATCGCGGCGGGTCTCGACATCGCCAGCGCGGGCAGGACGACCGCCCCGTAGACGAGCGAGCCCAGGCTCTTGCACGCCACGAACAGGGTGGCCAGGAAGGCCAGGATCGCTTGCCAAGGGATGCCGAGGACGCGCCGGAGACGCGCCTTCCAGGCCACGGCGGCCGCACAGGCCGCCGTCAGCACGAACATCGCGAGGGCGAGGCCATGGGGCAGGAAGACCACCGGGCGCCAGCCGCCGAATCGCCTCGTCATCGTGTGATCGAAGGTGTGGAGCACCCCGTAGACGATGCGGTGCAGATCCGGGCTCATCCGGAGCTCGAAGAGGATGAGGGGCGAATAGCAGACCCCGGCGGCCGCCATGCAGGCGACGAGATCGCTGAGGTCCCGACGGCGCCGGAAGAACAGCATTCCGAGCACGAACGGGACGCCGTAGTCCAGGAGCTGGGACAGCACCGACGAGACGAGGTCGTGGAGCGCCATTCCCGGCAAGGTCCGGTCCGGCAGGGCGAGCGGATCCCGATTCAACAGGGCCGTCGTGGCAGCGAAGGCCGCAGCCATGGCCGGCAGCAGCAGGAACGCGCGCGAGCCAGCCGGGATCCGCGCGGACCGCGAGCGCAGGAGCAGCCCGGCGAGCAGGGCACTGAGGGCGGACATCCGGAAGTGATCGATGTCCGGGATCATGGGCAGATCGAAGGCGTAGTTGCCCGGAAGCAGCAGGACCCCACCGAGCACCGTCACCGAGACGGCGACGGAGGCACGGAAGGTGGAGAACGCCAGGAGCGCGACGAAGGGCCAGGCCATCATCGCGATCCTCGAAGTCATGCGAACTCCCTCACGCTGCCGGGCGCGACGCGGCGGGATCGCGGCGCTCGCCCGTCATCCGCCGGATTCCCTGGCGAGAAGAGCCGCCAGCGGCCGCACGCTGACGTCGATCGCGTGCTGCTCCCGGACCCGTTCGCCCCCCGCCTTCGCAAGCTTGCGGCGCTGCTCCGGATCCCGCGCGAGCTCCTCGAGCACGTCGGCGAGCTGGTCCCATCGGCCAGCAACGTACAACCGCCCCGTGACGCGGTCTTCCACGAGCTCCGGAATGCCGGCGAGATGCGGAGCGGTCACCGGAAGCCCGACCGCCATCGCCTCCATCAGGACGACGGGCAGGCCCTCGGCGAAGCTCGAAAGGACGAAGAGGTCGGCGTCCGCCATCTCCGAGAGAACCACCTCCTCGGGCGCACCGCCGAGCAGGATGCAGCGCTCCTCCAGGCCGTGCTCGCGGATGCTCGCCTCCAGGGCTCCCCGTTCCGGACCCTCGCCGACGATCCGGAGCTCCGCATCGACGCCTCGCGAGACGAGGGCGGCCAGCGCCTCCACGAGCCCGAGCTGGCCCTTCGCCGGAGCGAGGCGGCCGACGTTGAGGAGTCGAACCCGGGGGTTCTCGGGCTCGCGCACCCGTCTCATCCGCTCGGGAGACTCGAGACCGCAGCGCGACACGTGGATCTTGCCCCACTGATCGGGGCGGCACACGAAGAGGGCCTGCGATCGTCCGAAGGCCGAGATGCAGATCGCGAACTCCGCGTGGTCGACCTTCTCCGGGATCAGGGGTCTGGTCGGGGCGTCGAAGTCGGCCGGGCCGTGGAGGGTGAGGCTCCAGCGGATCCTCGCGAGCCGCGCGGCGAGCATGCCCACCGTCCCGCCGGAGTTCGAGAAGTGGGTGTGGAGGTGCTCGATGCGGTCGCGGCCCAGCCGTGCCGCCAGCAGCCCCGCTTCCGCGAAGTGGAAGAGGGCCCACAGGGCGTTCCGCAGGCCGGGCAGGCGATGGCGACAGGCCAGGGCCAGCGTCCGGCCGTAGAGGACCGGTCGCGAGGCCACGAGGGCCAGGTGCGCGCGGAGCAGCGCAGCCGCTCGGATCGGCAGGACGGAGAACGTCGTGTCGGCTGCGCGTCGGTCCTGCGGCGAGCCAGGGTCCGGGCTGGCAGCGCGAACCGAGTAGGTCGAGACCTCGAAGCCGATCCGCCGCAGGGCGGCCACCTCACGACGGATGAAGGTGTGGGAGGCCGCCGGATATTCGCTGGCCAGGACCCCGATCCGCTTGGCTGTCATGTGCGACCTCGAGCGCCGCGGGCGCGCTCCTCCGGGGTCCACCGGGAGGATCGCCCTCTGCTCCGAGAGCGGATCCGAGAGCGGAGCGAGCCGCCCGGGTGCGATCGGGATCGCCAGCAGTCACCTTTAGGCCACCCGCAGCGACCCATGAAAGGGGTACGGCCAGGAAGGACTGGACCCCCGGGGAAGAGCGCGCGGCCGGGAGCCATCCACTTCGTGCCTTCGGGGGTGCCCTGAGCCTCATGCGCCGCCTCGCCGTGGTCATCGTCAACTACCGCACGCCCGAGCTGACCCTCGGAGCGCTCGCTTCCCTCGCGGGCGAGCTGGACCGCGACCGGGACCGCGCGCTGGTCGTCGACAATGCGTCGGGGGACGGATCCGCCGAGGTCATCGAGGCAGCGATCCACGCGAAGGGCTGGCGGGAGTGGGCGCGAGTCATCCGCTCCCCCGACAACGGCGGCTTCTCGGCCGGCAACAACGTCGGGCTGGCCGCGGAGTCTGCGGAGTTCTACCTGCTGCTCAACTCGGATGCGTACGTTCGGCCCGGAGCCATCGCAGAGCTCCTGCGTGCGGCAGGCGGCCGCGCGCGCGCCGGCATCGTGAGCCCGCGGCTCGAGTGGCCGGACGGCACCGCGCAGATCAGCTGCTTCCGCTTCCGCTCGCCGGCAAGCGAGCTGATCGAGGCCGCCGGGACGAGCGTCGTCACGCGCCTGCTCTCGCGCTGGGACGTCCCCCTGCCGGTCTCGGACGCACCGCTCTCACCCGCCTGGACGAGCTTCGCCTGTGTCCTGCTCCACCGCGAGGTGCTCGAGACCCTCGGGCCGATGGACGATGGGTATTTCATGTACTTCGACGACGTGGACTACTGCCGGCGGGCCTGGCGGAGCGGCTTCGAGGTCCTCCACTGGCCGGCTGCTCGCGTCGTGCACCTGCGCGGGGGCACCTCGCCGCTCAAGGCCGCCATCGCGGCCCGGCGCCCTCCCCCCCCCTACTACTACCACTCGCGAGCACGCTATTTCGCGAAGTTCTACGGCCGCTACGGCCTCTGGTTCGCGAACCTGGCGTGGTGGGCAGGCCGCACGGTCTCGCTCCTGCGCGAGACCTTCGGGGCCAAGCAGGCGCACACCTGCGAGGGGGCCGGCCGCGACATCTGGCGCCATAGCCTGGACCCCTTCGCGTCGCTGGCCCGGACCCGCGAGGAGGCACGGTGAGCCCGGCTCCCGACTTCCTGATCATCGGGGCCATGAAGAGCGCGACCAGCACGCTGCACGAGCAGCTCGCACGGCAGCCGGGCGTCTTCATGAGCACGCCCAAGGAGCCGAACTTCTTCAGCGACGACCCGATCTACGCGCGGGGGTTCGAGTGGTATCGGGGCCTGTTCGCCGGCGGTGCCGAGGCGCTGCTCCGGGGAGAGTCGAGCACCCACTACACCAAGCTGCCCACCCACCCCCACGCCGTGGAGCGCATCGCGCGTCACCTGCCGCAGGTGAAGCTGATCTACGTGATGCGGCACCCGATCGATCGTCTCGTCTCGCACTACATCCACGACTGGAGCGAGCGGCGCATCGAGAAGCCGATCGAGCAGGCGATCGAACGTCATCCCGAGCTCGTCGCGTACGGACGCTACGCCATGCAGCTCCGGCCCTACCTGACGCGCTTCGGAGACGATCGCGTGCTGCCGGTGTTCTTCGACCGCCTGCGCACCGAACCGCACCAGGAGCTGGTTCGCATCTGCCGGTTCCTGGGCTACGGGCGCGAGCCGCGGTGGCACGCCGACGTCGAGCGGCAGAACGTCTCGAGCCAGCGGATGCGGCGCAGTCCGCTGCGCGATGCGGTGGTCGAGCAGCCGCTCCTGCGCGTCCTGCGGCGGGCGCTCGTTCCGAAGGCGCTTCGCGAGCGGATCCGCGACCTCTGGCGCATGAAGGAGCCCCCGGCGCTCTCGCCGGAGCGACGGAACGCGCTGGCCGCGTGCTTCGACGAGGACCTGGCAGAGCTCGGCGCCTGGCTCGGCATCGATCTCCGCTGCGACAACTTCTCCCGGGTCACCTGCGCCCCGGACCTCTCCTGGTCGAGATGCGCGCCGGGCCACGCTGCATGAAGGAAGCCAGCGCGCTCGGCGTCGTCGTGATCGGCCGCAACGAGGGGGACCGCCTGAAGGCCTGCCTGGCATCCCTCGCCACCCGGCAGGTCGCGATCGTGTACGTGGATTCGGGGTCGTGCGACGGCAGCGTCGCCCACGCGGCCGCTGTCGGTGCGTCCGTCGTGGAGCTGGACCGTGCCCGGCCCTTCTCCGCGGCGCGCGCCCGGAACGCCGGCTTCCACAAGCTCTGCAGCACCCATCCGAGCCTGCGGTTCGTACAGTTCGTGGACGGGGACTGCCTGGTGGACGCCGGGTGGCTGCCGGCCGCCCTGCGCGCCCTGACCTCCCAGCCGGACGTCGCGGTCGTCTGCGGGCGCCGCCGGGAGCGATTCCCGGAGCAGTCGCTCTGGAACCGTCTCTGCGACATCGAGTGGGACATGCCCGTCGGCGAAGCCGAGGCCTGCGGTGGCGACTGCCTGGTGCGGCGCGACGCCTTCGAGGCGGTGGGCGGCTTCGACGAGGAGATGATCGCCGGAGAGGAGCCCGAGCTGTGCCTCCGCCTCCGCCAGCGGGGCTGGCGGATCCTTCGCCTTGCGGACGAGATGACCCTGCACGATGCGGCCATGACGCGCTTCGGTGCCTGGTGGCGGCGCGCCATCCGCGCGGGACACGCCTACGCCGAGACGACCCTCAAGCACGGCTTCGCCTCCGGCCGATACGGCATCCGCCCCCTCCTCTCGGCATGCTTCTGGGCCCTCGCACTGCCGGCCCTCGCGCTCGCGCTGGCCCCCTGGACCCGCGGGCTCACCCTGCTGCTCCTGCTGGCCGGCTACGGACTGCTCGCGTGGCGGGTGCGACGCTGGTATCGGACCTACGGCAGCTCGCGCGACGTCGATGCGCTGGCGCTCCTGCTGGTGCTCACCAAGGCCGCGCACCTGGAGGGGGCACGCCGCTTCGCGGTGGCGTGCCTGCTCGGGCGCAGCCGCCAGTTGATCGAGTACAAGAGCTCCGGGGAGGCCCGGACCGGATGAGCAGGCCGCGGCGTCGATCGAGTCCGGCGCCGGCAGGCAACCCCCTCAGCGCATGTGCGGCACGGTGCCGAGCACCGGGACCCCGGTCGCGGCCTCGAGGGCCGCGGGCGAGACCAGGACGGGATCGCGCAGCTCGAGCAGCACGCCGAGCGCGAGCGACAGGCCGAGCGACGCGGCGACGCCCAGGATCGCGTACTTCCAGGGTGCGTTCTCCGGACTGGAGGGCGGGGAGGCCCCGTCGAGCACGGCCACCCGTTCGCCCTGCTGCGCCATCTCGAGGCTCTGCGCGAGCTCCGCCTCCTTCACCTTGCGCAGGAACTCGAGATAGTTCTCCTGGAGCACGCTCTGACGCTCGAGCATCCCGGCGAGCTGCTCCTGCCGCTGGGGGATGGCCGCCACCGCGGCGTCGAGCTGTTGGAGCTCGCGGTCGGTCTCGGCGAGCTGCTCGCGCAGGAGGTCCACCTCGCGCTCACCGATGGCCGCGGCGCCGGCACCCCCAAAGCCGCTGCGGCCGATCTGGCTGCGCGCCGCCGCGATCTGCCGGCGCAGCGAGATCACGTTGGGGTGGGTCTCCTTGTTGACCCCGAGCTCGCGGGCGAGCGCCGCCTCGAGCTCCTGGAGCTGCAGCAGGGCGGGATCCGGGTGCGCCGCGTTCGCGGCGGCGATCGCCATCGCCCGCTGCGTCTCGGCCTCGGTGATCTGCATGGCCAGCGAGTTGCGCTGCTGCTGGAGGCGCTCGAGCCGGTGCAGGTTGGAGGCGAGCTCCGACGGAAGCTCCCCGCGATGGGCGGCCTGGAACTCGCTGATCTCCTTGGTCTGCGCCTTCAGCGCGGCCTCGGCGGCCTCGAGCTCACGACGCATGAAGCTGGTCGTGAGGCGCGCCTGCTCGGTACGCAGCCGCACGCCGGACTCGACGAACACCTGGGCGACGTCGTTGGTCACGTCCGCGGCGATCTTCGGGTCCTTGTGGGTGAAGCCCACGAGCAGCACCAGTGCCCGGGCGCCGCGCGACTGCACGGTCGGGGCCTCGGGCCCGACCGCGAGCCGGCTGCGCAGCTCCGCGACGGCACCCACCTCGCCGTACTCGGCGCGCAGGTCCGGGAACAGGTCGTACTTCTCGACGATCGGGGTGAGCTTGTCGCGCGAGAGGGCCTCGGCCGTGAGGGCGTTCACCCGCTCGAGGACGTCCTCCTCCATGGTCGGGCGGACGAACTCCTCGGAGAGCTTCTGGCTGGCGATCAGGATCGTGGCGCTGGCGGCGTACTCGGGCGGCTGGAGCGCGACGAACACGCCGGTCGCCGCCAGGATGGCCACGGCCGCCGCCAGCATCGGCTTCCAGCGCCGCCGGAGCACGCCACGCGGATCGCGAAGGATCTCGGCGAGCGGGCCGCCGAGAAGGTCCTCCGAGTCGTCGTCCATGCCTCGTGACCTCCCGCTCGCCCGCGCCCGGCGGCGCTCGAACCGTGAGTGCCCCCGGATCCGCCCCTGGCGTCACGTCCGAGGGATCCCCGGGGGCTAGCGGATCAGGAAGCCCAGGAGCGGGCCTGCGATCGTCCGCATCACCTGCTCGAGCGGATACAGGAAGCGGCGCAGCGCGTAGCCGGCCTCGACGGTCATGGCCGGCGGCACGAAGACCAGGTCGCCCCGCTGGAGGAGCATGTCGGTCGCCGTCTGGCCACCCTGGATGTTGTCGAGGTTGGCGATGAAGAGGGTCTCGCCTTCGGCGGTCTTGCGCACGACCCGCACCCGCGAGGCGGCAGCCAGCTCGGTGGCGCCGCCGGCCCGGGCGACCGCCTCGGACAGGCGGGTGTCGCGCTCGAGCGGGAACAGCACGGGGGTCTCCACCTCGCCCATCACGGCCACGGCGTTGCTGAGCGGGCTCTCGAGCGCCACCGAGACACTGGGGCTCTGGCGGTACTCCTCCATGCGCGTCTGGACGTCGGCGGCGATCTCGTTGGTCGTCCGGCCGGCCGCCTGCACGTCCCCGATCAGGTCCATCGAGAACAAGCCGTCGGGGCGCACGATCACGATGCGCTCGATCGCCGGATCGGGTAGCACGCGCACGACCAGCCGGTCGGAGGCGCCGACCTGGTAGAGCTCGCTGCTCGCCGCGGCGGACGAGGGCGGAGGCGCCTCTCCACTCGGCATGAGCGGCGAAGCGCAGCCGACCGCGAGGCTGGCCGTGACGACCGCGACGGCGGCGGCGCCTGCACCACGGCGGCTCGACGCCGCCGAGACCCACGAGAGACACGAGCGCATGGTTCCCTCCCCCAGACGGAAGCCGCTCCTATACCGCACGCGGCAACAGGCTTCCATCGGCCGCTCGGAGGGCAACGTGTAGCTCCTGCTAGCTGGCGCCCTCCCCGCGCAACACCACGGGTACGGTCCGCGCGAGGATCCGCAGGTCTTCCGAGAGCGACCAGTGGTCGATGTACTCGAGGTCGAGCCGGACCCACTCCTCGAATCCGATGTGGTTGCGCCCCCCCACCTGCCAGAGACAGGTGAGACCGGGGCGCATCGAGAGCCGTCGGCGCTGGCTCAGGCGGTACTCGTCGACCTCGCCCGGAATCGGCGGGCGCGGCCCCACGAGGCTCATGTGGCCGACCAGCACGTTCCAGAGCTGGGGCAGCTCGTCCACGCTGTAGCGGCGCAGGAAGCGCCCCACCCGCGTCACGCGTGGATCGTTGGCGATCTTGAAGACGGGACCGTCGAGCTCGTTCAGGTGCGCGAGCTCGGCCTTCCGCGCCTCGGAATCCTCGTACATGGTCCGGAGCTTGAGCATGGTGAAGACGCGCCCGTAGAGGCCGCAGCGGCTCTGGCGGAAGAACACGGGTCCGGGCGAATCGAGCCGGATCAGCACGGCGGCGACCGCGAGCACGGGTGCGCTGGCGACCAGTGCCGTGAACGACACCACCACGTCGATCAGGCGCTTGACGCCGAGCTGGGTGCTGTTGTGGCGGACCGTGGCGAAGGAGAGCGCCGGCACCTCGCCGAGGCTCGTGGCGCTCGGGCTGGGCAGGAAGTCCGTGAAGAGGTCGGCGAGCAGGGTCACCTGGACGCCGATCTCGGCGCACAAGCCCATCAGCGGCGTGATCTGCTCCAGCATCGAGCGCGGGCAGGCGACGACCACCTCGTCGACGACGTGCTCGCGCACGACGGACGGTACGTCGGCCAGCTTGAAGAGCTGGGCGTCCCGCAGGCGCGGATCGGCCGGACCGTCGCAGTCGTCGACGAAGCCCAGGATCCGCAGGCCCCAGCTGCGGTTGGCCTCGAGCGTCTGCTGGAGCTGCGCCGCGCGGCGGCCCGAGCCGATCACCAGGACGTTGCGGTAGTTGCGGCCATGGCGGCGCACGAAGCGCAGCGCGCCGAAGATCGCGAGGCGCAGCCCGCCCACCACGCCGAGCTGGAGCCCCCCTACGAGGAGCGCGAAGTCGAGCGTCAGGGGTGAGCCCGTGACGACGATCATCGCGCCGATCGCCGTGATCGAGACCACGGCGGCCAGCGCCATGCGGCCCAGGAGCTCCGACAGCTGGGTCCGGCGCTGGGAGCCGTAGAGCCCCACCCAATCGAACAGGATCGGCAGCGAGAACGTCCCGGCGAGGACCACGCCCAGGAGGCCGAGCCCCGGTGTGCGGATCACCGCCTCGAATTCCGGCCGTGACAGGACGGCGGCGAGCAGGCACGCGCTGAGCGCCATGTCGATCACGAGAATCAGAGTGTGCAGGCGCGCAGCTTGGGAACGCAGCATGAACCGAGTGCTCCTTCCTCTACCCCCCTCTTGAGTGCCGCTTCCTCCCGCTTTGGTTTCCGCAACCGAGGCAAAATCTTATCCGCCGCGGCGTGGCTTTGGAAGGGAAACCCTTGCCGAACCCGCGGATGGGACCCCGGGCCGCGTGCCGCCTGCGCCACCGAGTGCGCGAGGCCGGCGAACCCTCCCGGTGTCGCCCGGCGATCGCCGCCGAACCGGGCTCGCCTCGTAACCTTCCGGGTTTCCGCAGCCACTCACGTCGTTGGACGAGGGGCCGGCGGTTCCGCCCCGGGGGATTCGATTCGCCGCCGGTTGCCGGTGGGTTAACTTTCGGTCGCGATCGAGCCGACCGATCCAGGAAGCCATGTACGAGCCCTTCTTCGGCCTCCGGGAGCCCCCCTTCTCGCTGACGCCCGACCCGCGTTTCCTCTGGCTGTCGGAGACGCACGAGGAGGGCCTGGCCTCCCTCTACTACGGCATCGCCAGGCGGAAGGGATTCGTCCTCCTCACCGGGGAGGTGGGAGCGGGGAAAACCACCCTGCTGCGCGCCGTGCTCGACCGGCTTCCTGCCGACACCGAGACGGCCCTGATCCTGAACACCGCCGGCCTGAGCCCGCTCGACCTGCTCAAGCTGATCGCCACGGAGTACGGCCTCGATCCGAGCGGAGCCTCGAAGTCCGATCTCCTGATCTCGCTCAACCGCTTCCTGCTGGGCCGCCTGAAGCGCCACCTGAACACCGTGCTCGTGGTCGACGAGGCCCAGAACCTCGACACACCCGCGCTCGAGGAGATCCGCCTGCTCTCCAACCTCGAGACCGACACCGAGAAGCTGCTCCAGATCGTGCTGACCGGGCAGCCGGAGCTCCTGGATCGGCTCGCCGAGCCCGGCATGCGCCAGCTCCGCCAGCGGATCGCCCTCGAGCACCACGTCGAGGCGCTCCGGCCCGAAGAGATCGGGCTCTACCTCCGGCATCGGATCGAGGTGGCGGGCGGCAAGTACGAGGATCTCTTCGAGGGCGGGCTCGAGCCCATCTTCTACGCCGCGTCGCTTGGCTGCCCGCGCCTGATCAGCCTGCTGGCGGACCGCGCCCTGCTCGCTGCCTACTCGCGCCAGATGAAGCCCGTCGAGGCGAGCCTGCTCGAGCGCAAGGCCGAGCAGATCGCGGCCCTACGGGTGGGGCAGCCCAACACGAGCACGGGCCTCGGAAGCGGAAGCCGTGGGTGAGATCCACGAGGCGTTGCGCCGCGCCAACCGGGTCCCGGGAACCTCCGGTCCGCCGCCGCCCGACCCGCTGCGCGAACGGCAGCCGGACCCGGAGATCGTGGAGGCGTTCCGGACGATGGCGCCGAAGCCGGCAGCGGAGGCCCCGCCCGGCCGGGTCGGCCGGGTCTCCCACGACAAGAGCGGGCGCTGGCAGTCACGCGAGGTGGTGGTCGACGCGCAGGGGCCTGCGTCCGAGTCGCTGCGCCACCTCGCGCTGCGCCTGCGCCGCGAGCTCGAGGCCCGCAACGCGCGCAGCGTCGCGGTGCTGAGTGCCGTCCGCGAAGAAGGCAAGACCACGCTCGCCTGCAACCTCGCCCTCGCGCTTGCTTCGGTCAGCAGCGAGCGAACGGTCGCACTCGTGGACCTCGACCTGCGCAAGCCGCGCGTCGCGTCGAGCTTCGAGCTGCGCGCCGGGACCGGCATCGAGGACGTCCTCGCCGGGCGCGCCGACCTCCCGTCCGCCTGCGTGTCGCTCGACCTGCCGCAGCTCGACGTCTATCCCGCGTTCCGTCCCCAGCCCGACGCCTACCGGACGCTCTCGATGCCGTCGCTCGCGGGGGTCGTCCGCGAGCTCGAGCGCCGCTACGAGATCGTCCTCGTCGACACCCCGCCCATGCTGCTGGTCCCCGACGCCGCCCTGATCCTCGGGCCGATCGGGACCGCGATCGTCGTGGGCCGTGCCGGGAGGTCGACGCGCAGCTCCCTCGAGGCGACCTGCAAGCTGATCCCGAAGGACCGCCTGATCGGTGCGATCCTGAACGAAGGGGTGCTGCCGGTCCGCGCGAGCTCCTACGGGTACTACGGAGACCCGGGTGGGGAGTAGCGCGGCGGCACGCCGGCCCCGCCACCCCTCCCGGGTCAGCGGCTCGAGATCGTCGTGAACGGGGTGGCATCGCGCAGCGAGGGCCTCGCGCACCCGCGCGAGCCGCTGCTGTGGCTGGCGCTTGCCGCAGCGCTCTCGCCCACCCTGCTCGACTTCGTGCGACACGTCGCCGTGGAGCCCTGGGCGCGCCCGTTCCTGCTGGTGGGCACGCTCGGACTGGCGGCGGCCTGGAGCGACCCGCGCCGTGCCGGGCGGCGGCCGCTCGGATTCCTGCTGGTCGCGGCCGGCGTCGCGCTCGCGCTGGTCACCGTCGGCGGCGGCATGACCCGGCTCGGCCGGCCCGGCCTGCCGCTCGCGATCGTCGGGATGGCGCTGGCGCTCGGCCGGCCGGTGCTCCCGATCGCCCTGCTCGCGTGCTGGGCGGTCCCGCCGCCCAAGGCGCTGCTCACGGCGCTCTCGCCCGGCCTCGAGTCCGCCCTCGCCTGGGCCGCGGTGGGCGTCACGCGGTCGCTCGGCGGCACGGCGAGCTTCGTCAAGGACGACCTGCTCCTGAACGACGCCTCGTTGCTGCTCGACGCGCCCGACGGTGGCCTCCCCCTGGCGCTCGCGCTCGGCGGGCTCGCCTGGTGGAGCGTCGCGCGCCACGCTGGAGGGACACGCGAGTGTGCGGCGGCCGCCTTGCGGCTCGCGCCCTGGGGGCTCGTCGCGCAGGCGGTGCTCCTGTGCTTCGCGATGGCAACGCTTGCCGCCGCCCGCACGGGTGCGGGCGCGCGCGCCCTCCTGGACCACGGGGCGTGGGCGGCGATCGCTCTCGCCCTCCTGGTGACGGCCCGCCGGGCAGCGCGCACCGCGCGCGCACTCCCGCTCTGCACCGTCGCCGAGGCCCGCCGATGACGCACGACGACCGGATCAGCAGCCTGCTCGTTGCCCTCCTCCTGGCCGTCGGGGCCGGTGCCTGGGCGCTCGCCCTGCGGCCGGCGCTGCACGTCGACGCGAGCCCGCTCGCGTCGCTGCCGAGGCAGCTCGGGCCGTGGGCCGCGCGCGACGTGCCGCTCGAATCGAACGTCGAGGCGATGCTGCGCGCCGACTACAACGTGCAGCGCGCCTACGACCATCCGCTGGGCGATCGCGTCTGGGTGTACTTCGGCTACTACGGGACCGAGCGCGGCGGCCGCCCCGAGCACACGCCGACGCAGTGTTACGAGGCGCACGGCTGGAAGATCCTCGATCACCGGAAGATCGACGAGGGCAGCGGACTGGGCGTGAACGAGATGGTCGTCTCGCTCGATGGCAAGCGCGAGCTCGTGCACTACTGGTTCCGCTCGTTCCGGGCCACCGGGCTGCGCGGCGGCCTCGATCAGACGCTCGACCGGCTGCTCGGCCGCCTGCTCCAGGGCCGCGCGGACGGCTCGCTGGTGCGCGTCTCGACGGCGCTGCACGACGACGACCTCCTGCCGGCGCGCAGCCGGCTCCAGTCCTTCGCACGCGCCTTCGACGCGCAGCTCGCCGCGCACTGGCCGCGCGAACAGACGGGGCTGGAGCCGGTGGCCGCACGGGTGGCCGCGACGCGGCGCTGACCCGCATCTCCTTGCCCGCCTTGTTCCGCCGCCGCCAGGTCTGGCTTCCGACGCCGTGGGGCGTCCTGGTCCTGACCGCCGCCGCGGCCGGCCTGGTGGCCTGGCTCCTGCGCGCGGCGAACGGCTTCCTTGCGCTCGACGAGCCCGCCGTCCTGCCGGACGGCCGCCCTGCGCCCGTGCTCGTGATCGAGGGCTGGCTCGGCGAAGACGAGCTCGCGCAGGCGGCCGTGATCTTCCGCCGCGGGGGCTATCGGCGCGCGATCACCTCCGGTGGTCCGATCGAGTCGTTCGCCACCTTCCCGAGCTTCGCCGAGCGCGCGGCCGACTTCCTGCGCCGCCACGGGCTCGCCGGCCTGCCGCTCGATGCCGTACCGGCGCCGAAAACGGCCCAGGACCGCACCTTCGCGAGCGCCGTCTGGGTGCGCGACTGGGCGGCGGATCGGGGCGTCGCGATGGAGGCGTTCGACGTGGTGTCGAGCAGCGTGCACGCGCGCCGGACCCGGCTCCTCTACCGGATGGCCTTCGGGCCCGAGACCCGGATCGGCGTGCTGTCCACGAGCCCCGCCAGCTACGACGAGCAGCGCTGGTGGACGAGCAGCCCGGCCTTCAAGGACCTGTTCGGAGAGATCCTGGGCCTGGCCTGGACGAAGTGCTGCTTCTGGCCGGGGCGGCCGGGCTCGCACGAGGAGCGCTGGGCGGTGCCGGCGCCCGGGGCGCCGGCGCACCGCGCGCAGGCGCCTCCGTGATCCCGCCTGCGAGGCGGGGCCGCAAGCCACCGCCGACCTCGCGACGCACGGCCGCATGCCGATCGGCGACGGGAGCGCCTGGTTGCAGCAGCGCAAGCGCGGGTCCCAGCAGGCCGCCCGGAAGGCCCGGGACGCGGGTCAGAGCTGTACCGAGCTCGGCGACGGCGCCGACTCGCCGTAGTCGTTGAAGGCCGTCGCCGTATAGAGCCCCGCGGCCTCGTAGCGCATGTAGTACAGCTCGACGATGATCGTGGTCGGGTCGCCGGGGAGGCGCTGCACCTCGGCGGGCAGCACGAGACCCTGCCCCGGCCGCTCGTCGATGCAGTTCTGGACGTAGAACAGCGTCTCGCCCTGCTGCGTGTAGCGCAGATCCTCGAAGGTGATCTGGCAGGCGAAGCTCCAGTCGGGCTTGCCGTCCCCGTTGGTATCCGGAACCTGCTTGTAGAGGCGGATCCCTTCGATCGTGCCGTCCGCGAAGCCCGGGAGCTGGATCTGGATCGTCCTGATCTCGCAGCCCAGCATCGGCAGGGAGAGGAATGCCAGCGCCAGGACGGCGCCGCGCAGTGCGCTGCAACGCATTCGAGCCTCCGATCGGCCCGGATCCGGGGGCAGCTCCCCCGCACACCCCCTTGGCGCCCCACCCCCCGGCAGGCCGCCGCGACCCAGGCCCGTGATGCGGTCCACGCCCTTGATCGGAGGGGGCGTGTCACCACGGTGTGACCGCGATCACGCGCTAGTTAGCAGCGTGCTCCGCGCGGGTCACTTCCGACGTTGCAGCGGGATGATGGGGCGATGACGTGCATGACATCTGCGCGTGTCTGGATGGGCCTTCGTGGGGCTTCCGGGAGCGAGGGCCCGCGGGTCGATCCGGGCCTCCGATCGCTCCGCACCACCGCCCGGTCCACGAGGACGCGGGACGTTCAGGCCTCTCCCGCCTCGCGCCTCCGGCGCTGCTCGAGCAGCTCCAGGAAGCGGGCGCGATCCACCGAGACGAAGAGTCCCTCCGCCTCCGCCGTGACCTTTCCGTTGGCCATGACGCGGCTCTGCGTGAAGATCTTCCGGCCCTCGATCCGCGTGAGCTCGGCCTCGAAGCGCAGCTCGGTGTGGAGCGGGGTCGGGGCCCGGTAATGGACGGTCAACCGCGCCGTCATGCCGGGGTTCCCACCCAGGGACTGGACGTAGCCGAGCACCTCGTCGAAAGCCGCCGCGACGAAGCCGCCGTGCACGCAGCCGGGAGGGCCCTCGTAGGCGGAGCCGAAGCGGACCGTCGCGACGGCTGTGCGCTCCCCCGACCGGCCGATCGTGATCGGGGGCGCGAGCGGGTTCGCGAGCCCGATCATCGGGCTCTGGTCGAAGAAGGCGCCGACGTCACCGGCGTTGGCCGACTCCGCGAACCCGTGGAAGTGCTTGAGGCGTGGATGGGCGCGCAGCACCTCGGCGTAGCGCTCGAGCCCCTCGGCCGCCCGGCGCAGCTCGTCCTCGGGCGCGTTGCTCGGAACCAGCCGCTCGATCACGAGGCGCATCGCACGCGCGAGCCGCCGCTTCTGCTCCCACGCATCCTGCCCCCAGGCCTTGGTGGCGTCACCCCAGTGCGGGGTGACCGGCGGCTGCTCCTCGGACACGGCGTCCCTCCTGGTCGCGCGCGCTCACGATAGCCACGCCGGCCACCCGAGTCCCCGGCCTCGGCAACCGGACGGCTGGCGGCGGGACGGATCACGCCTCGCTGCGGCCGTCCGTCTCGAACCAGCTCGCCGTGAGCCGCAGGCCGGGGCGGTCGCGGCGCGACTCGACTTCCTCGTAGGTGCGCTTGTAGCCCGTGAAGCGGATCTTCCAGGCGCCGCCAACCTTCACGTACTCGTCGTGGTAGAACGCGGCGCCCCGGATCGTCACCCCGGCGCGCGTCTCGATCACGGTGTCCTCGAGCGCCCAGACGCCGGTCGCCGAGTCCGGCCCGGTCAGCTCGATCTCCGGATGGTGGGCGTGGTGGCTCGAGAGGAAGGACGGGGCGCCCATCGCCTCGCGCAGGAAGCCGAGGATCGCGTCGCGGCCCTCGAAGGCATGGCGGCCGCCGCCGTAGGAGGAGCGGGCGTCGGGCGTGAAGCAGTCGGCCAGCTCGTCCCACAGCTTCTGGTCGAGGCAGCGCAGGTAGCGGTACTTGAGGCGCTTGATCGCCTCGAGCTCGTGCAGGTCCATGGCGGCTCCTCCCCGGCCGGCATCCTAGGACCGGGTCCGTCTTTTGCCGAACTTTCACGCCCCGGGCGGCCCTCCTGGCGTACCCTCGGCGCACCCCCGAGGAGATCGCCGTTGCGGATCCACCTGGTCACGCCTAAGAACCCGCCGAGCTTCTGGACCTACGACCGCATCCTCCCGATCCTCGGCAAGCGCTGCATCTTCCCGAACCTCTCGATGCCGACCATCGCGGGCCTCACGCCCCGCGAGCACGAGATCACGCTCTGCGACGAGAACGTCGAGGAGATCGACTTCGACGTGGAGGCCGACATCGTCGGCGTGACCGGCTACATCGTCCACAAGCGGCGGATGGCGGAGATCGTCGAGGAGTTCCGGCGCCGCGGCCGCTTCGTGGTGGTGGGCGGCCCGCACGCCTCGCTGTGCCCCGAGGAATGGCGCGGGCGCTGCGACGTGCTCTTCGTCGACGAGGCCGAGGAGACCTGGCCCCGGTTCCTGCACGACTTCCGGGCCGGCACCTGGAAGACCGAGTACCGCCCGGACGAGAAGCCGGACCTGTCGATGACACCGGTCCCGCGCTTCGACCTCCTGCACGTGGACCGCTACCACGCGATGACGATCCAGTTCGCACGCGGCTGCCCGTTCCAGTGCGAATTCTGCGACATCATCGTGGTGTATGGACGCCGGCCGCGCGCCAAGCGCGTCGAGCAGGTGCTGGCCGAGGTCGAGGAGTGCCACCGGCTGGGCGTACGCCAGGTCTTCATCGTCGACGACAACTTCATCGGCAACAAGAACCTCGCCAAGGAGCTGCTGCGCGAGATGGCGCGCTGGGGGCGCGAGCGCGGCTTCCCGATCGACTTCAACACCGAGGTGTCGCTGAACGTCTCCCAGGACGAGGAGCTGCTCGGGCTGCTGCGCGACGCCCACTTCACCACCGTCTTCGTCGGCATCGAGAGCCCGCGGGTGGCGTCGCTCCAGCAGTCGAAGAAGACCCAGAACACGCGCGGCGGCGACCTGGTCGCGAACGTGCGCCGCATCCACGACTACGGGATCCAGGTCCAGGCGGGCATGATCGTCGGCTTCGACGCCGACGACACCGGCATCTTCGAGGAGCAGCTGCGCTTCATCCAGGAGGCGCGCATCCCCGTCTCGATGACCGGCATGCTGCAGGCGATGCCGAAGACGCCGCTCCACGAGCGGGTGGAGCGCGAGGGCCGCCTGCTCGCGGACTCGACCGGCGACCAGTTCGTGTTCTCGAACATCGAGCCGCGCAGCATGACGCGGCGCGAGCTCTACGAGGGCTACCGGCGCCTGATCGCGGACCTCTACGACTTCCGCAACTACCGGGAGCGCACGCTCGCGTTCCTCCTCGGCCGCGGGCGCCAGATCACCGAGCGGCTCGACCTGCGCTGGAGCGATCTGCGCCTGCTCGGCCGGGTCCTGCGCCGGACGCTCCTCGTGGCCGATCCGCGCCGGGCCTGGTTCACCCTGCGCCTGCTCGGCGAGACCCTGCTGCGCCGGCCGAGCGCCTTCCGCGACGCCGTGTCCTTCGCGGTCGTCCACAAGGCGCTCTCCGAGTACATGGAGGCGCTCGGGCGCCACCTCGACCGCGCCATCGCGGAGCTCGAGCGCGGCGCGCGGGCCGAGGCCGCCGTGGCCGCGGCCGGGCCGCTTGCGGCCGGGCTCCAGCTCGAGGAATCCCACACCCGCTGAGAGGGTTGCCAGGAATCGTCGTCTGCGGGGCTGCCCGGACGCGGCGCACCTCGTCTCGGGCGTGAGCCCGTCCGTCGCCGACCGGCGACCCGGCGGCGGTCGAGGTGGGTGCAAGGA